>CBINOL010000010.1:0-64586 GCA_966252285.1 uncultured Caulobacter sp. | reverse complement strand
CCTCACCCGACCTCCTTCGGAGGCCACCCTCTCCCGCAAGGGGAGAGGGATCAGTTGAGTCTGAGCCGCACCCGCTCGCGTGCGGCCCTTTCCTAGTTGAGTCTGAGCCGCACGCGTTCGCGTGCGGCTCGGGCCGCGATGGTCGCGCCGCCGTCCAGGGTCTGGGCGCGTGAAAGGGCCTGCAGGGCGCCGGCCAGCGCGCCCTGGCCTTCGCGGGCGGCGGCGACGTCGAGCCAGGGGTGGTGGTCGGTGGGGTCGAGCAGGGCGCGGCGCAGGGCCGAGCGCTCGGCGCGGGCCCAGTCGCGCGACTGCTGGGCGCGGGCGAAGATGTTGTTCTGCAGGCGGATCAGCACGGCGCGGTCCGAGATCGGGGCCATCAGCTGGTCCAGGCGCGCGGCGACGTCGGGCATCAGGCCGGTGCGCAGGGCCCGGCGCGACAGCTCCGACGGCAGCACCACCCGGCCCTCGCTGAACGGATCGAGCGCCAGCGGGCCCTCGTCGGTCTCGATGCGCAGCAGGAAGTGACCGGGGAAGTCGACGCCGTTGACGTCCAGCCCCACCTCGCGGGCGGCGTGGATGTAGAACACCCCCAGCGCCACCGGCAGGCCCTTGCGGCGCTCGGCGATGGCGATGACGTCGGCGTTGTCGGGGTGGTCGTAGGTCAGGAGGTCGCCGGTCAGCCGCAGGTCGCCGGCCATGGCCTCGGCGATGGCTTCCTCGGGCGACTCGCTCTGCATGCGGGCCTTCAGCCGCTCGACCGCCGAGCGGGCCAGATCCAGGGCCGGCTGTTCGTCACGGTCGGGATCGTCGTGCACGGCGCAGGCCAGGGCGGCGTCGAACAGCGGGAAGGCCTCGTCGTCGAGCTCGCCGGCGCGGGTCAGGATGGCCTCGGCCTCGTCGCGGGTCATGCCCAGGCCCTCCCGTCGTCAGGCCAGGCGTCGGGCACGTGGCGCGGCAGTCGCCCGGGCGTCATGGCCAGCAGGTCCAGGCGCACGGCCATGCCTTTGAGGCCGGCGCGCGCGGATGCGGCCAGCGCGCCCGCGCGGCGCAGGCGCATCCGTTGTTCGAAGCTCACCGCCTCCAGCGCCGCCTCCAGGCTCGTCCGACTCTTGACCTCGACAACGATCAAGACGCGTCCGCGTTGCGCGAGGATGTCGATCTCGCCCGCCCTGGTCGCCAGGCGGAAGCCGAGGATGCGGTAGCCCCTGAGCATCAGCCAGGCGGCGGCCCAGGCCTCGGCGCGGCGGCCCGAGCGCCGCGCGGCCGCGCCGCGGACCTTGCGGACCTCGCGCAGCGGCCGGGCCGTCATCCGGCCTCCTTCAGGGCCAGGGCCTGGCGGTAGAGATCCTTGCGCGACAGGCCCAGCGCCTTGGCCACCTCCGAGGCGGCCTCGCCCAGCGGCAGGCGGGTCATGGCCTCGCGCAGGGCGGCCTCGGCGTCGTCGGCGCTGGCGGCCTTCTCCTCGCCGGGACCCACCAGGATGACGATCTCGCCCTTGGGCGCCTCGAAACGCGGGTCGACGGCCAGTTCGCCCAGCGGACCACGCACGCAGGTTTCGTAGAGCTTGGTCAGTTCGCGGCAGACGGCGGCCGGGCGATCGGCGCCGAACACGGCGGCCATGTCGGCCAGGGTGTCGTCTACCCGCGAGGCGCCTTCGAAGAAGATCAGGGTGGCGCGAACGTTGGCGAATTCCTCGAACAAGGCCCTGCGCGCGCCCGTCTTGGGCGGCGGGAAGCCGGCGAACAGGAAGCGGTCGGTGGGCAGGCCCGCCAGGGTCAGGGCCGCCAGGGCCGCCGAGGCGCCCGGGATCGGAAACACCGGATGGCCGGCCGCAATGGCCTCACGGGCCAGACGGTAGCCGGGGTCCGACACCATGGGCGTGCCGGCGTCCGACACCAGGGCCACGCGCTCGCCGGCTTCAAGCCGTTCGAGAATGGCGGGGATGGCGCGTTCGGCCACGTGCTCGTCGTGGCGTTCCAGCTTGGTGCGGATCGAGTAGGCCGACAAAAGCTTGCCGGTCACCCGGGTGTCCTCGGCCAGCAGCAGGTCGCAGGCGGCCAGCACGTCGAGCGCCCGCAAGGTGATGTCGCGCAGATTCCCGATCGGCGTGGCGACCAGATAGAGGCCAGGCGCGAGGGGGGCGTCGGACAGGACGGGCGGGGGAAGCAAACGGCTCAAGCGGCGGTACTTTCCGTTGAGTGGGCCGGGCCAGGGCCCGCGAAGCGAGACGTTATCAGGTCGCGAGCACGCCTGTCAGCCGGTCTAGCAGCAGTCGGCCCTGGCGCGTGGCGCGCAACCTCGCCGGGTCATCGACCAGAAGTCCCGCCTCGACCAGCGATTTCACCTTGGGCGTGTCCGCAGACAGACCAAGAGCGGCCATTTCGGCGAAGGCGACGCCGTCGTCGATGCGCAGGCCCAAGAGCAGTCGCTCCTCGGCGGCCTCGACGGGGGTGAGGTCCTCGCGCTCGAAGCCGGTTTCGTCGGCGGCGACGGCGGCGATGTAGTCGGCGATCTTCGAGCGGGCCGTGGTGGCGACCTTACCCGTTTCCAGCGTCAGGCGGCCGTGGGCGCCGGGGCCGACGCCCACATAGTCGACGCCTCGCCAGTAGACGAGGTTGTGGCGCGAGCGGGCGGCCGGTCCCCTGGCGTGGTTCGACACCTCGTAGGCGTCGAAGCCGGCGGCTTCGAGCACCTCCTGCGTCGTCTCGAACAGCTGGGCGGCCAGGTCCTCGTCGGGCGGAACGATCTTGCCGCGACCGACGGCGCGGTCGAAGGCGGTGCCGGCCTCGATGGTAAGCTGGTAGGGCGAGACGTGCTCGGGACCATAGGCCAGCATTTCCGCCAGCTCCTCGCGCCAGGCGGCGTCGGTCTGGCCGGGGCGGGCGTAGATCAGGTCGACCGACAGGCGCGGGAACAGGCGCGCGGCCGTGGCGATGGCGCGGCGGGCCGAGCCGGCGTCGTGGTTGCGGCCCAGCATCTTCAGCGAGGCGTCGTCCAGCGCCTGGACGCCCAGCGACAGCCGCGCCACGCCCGCCTGCGCCAGCGCCTCGAAGCGGCCGGCCTCGGCGTCGGTGGGATTGGCCTCGAGGCTGATCTCCAGATCGTCGGCCGGGGTCCACAGGGCCTTGGCCGTCTCGATGACACGGGCGACGGCCGCCGGATCCATCAGCGAGGGCGTGCCGCCGCCGAAGAAGATCGATAGCAGATGGCGCGGCCCGGTCAGGGCCCGCTGGGCGGTCATGTCGGCGATGATCGCCTGCGCCAGAGCCGCCTGCTCGTCCGTCCGCCCCCGATCGCGCACGACGTTGAAGTCGCAATAGGGGCAGATGCGGGCGCAGTAGGGCCAGTGGACGTAGAGGCCGAGGGGCGTCATGCGGCGGCCTCGGAGGCGCCGAAATCCCCGCCCTTCGACAGGCTCAGGGTGAGGATTTCTACTGCGACGCCGGAAATAGCCCTCATCCTGAGCTTGTCGAAGGAAGAGGGCGGGCCCGCAGCCTGCGCGGTGTCACTCAAACAGCGCCGCCTTCAGCTTCTCGAAGGCCACGGCGCGGTGGCTCATGGCGTCCTTCTGGTGCGGCTCCATCTCGCCGAAGGTCTGGTCGTAGCCGTTGGGGATGAAGATCGGGTCGTAGCCGAAGCCCTTGTCGCCGCGCGGCGGGAACACCAGGGTTCCGTGCACCTCGCCCTGCACCACTACGGCCGGGCCGCCGTTCGGCCAGGCGACAGCGAGCGCGCAGGTGAACCAGGCGCTCATGTCTTCCGAGCCGGTCTCCTCGATGCGCTCGGCCACCTTGTCCATGGCCATGGCGAAGTCCTTGCCAGGGCCGGCCCAGCGGGCCGAATAGATGCCCGGCGCGCCGTCCAGCGCCGTGACCGACATGCCGGAATCGTCGGCCAGCGACACCTCGCCCGACAGGTCGGCGGCGTGGCGGGCTTTCAGCAGGGCGTTGCCGACGAAGGTCGTCTCGGTCTCGTCCGGCTCGGGCAGGCCAAGGGCGCCGGCCGCCAGCACCTCGAAGCGGCCGTCGAGCAGGGCGGCCAGTTCCTTGGCCTTGCCCGGATTGTGGGTGGCGGCGACGATCTTCTGGCCGTTGATCAGTTTCAGGGTCATCGCACACTCCTCGGACGGAAACCGAGCGTGTTTAGACCCCCGCGAGGCCCGCGCCGCAAGGCCGGATCATTGCGAAAGTTTAATATCGTTTATCGATAAGCGACATTGTCCGATGGCCAAGGACCGGCGATCCTGGCGACGTCGGGGAAGAGACGCCCGACCGCCCCTGTCCGGAACCGCAAGATGACGTTGCCCCGCCTGTTCAGCCTCCTGGAATCCTCGGCCGTCCGACTGGCGACCCTGGTGCTGATCGCGGGTCTTCCGATCTCGGCCGTGACGTTCCTGGCCCACACGCTCTAGACTTCAATCCCGCGGCCGCCAGGGGAGGCGAGTCGCTGTTGGCGGGGACACAAGCCCATGCGCGCCTTGGGGCCAGGCTCGGTATCGAGCTTCCTGAAGATCATTCTCGACGTCAGCTACTATGCGCTGTGGGTCTGGGTCAGCTTCCTGGCCCTGGTGACGGTGCTGGTGCTGCTGCTCAGCTTCAATCCCGATCTGCTGGCCTCGATGCTGCCGGGCGAGGCGGCGGGCATGCTGCGCAAGTACGGGGCCGGCGCGGCCGTGGCCCTGGGCGGCTGGGCGCTGATGTCGGGCGGCTGGATGGCCATCGTCGAGCGCCTGCGCAAGATCTTCGCCACCATGATCCTGGGCGACCCGTTCCACCCCGACAACGTGCGGCGCCTGCGGGTGATGGGCGTGGTGCTGGCCTGCCTGGAGATCGGCCGCTACGTGCTGTCGGCCCTGACGCGCATCCTGGTGGGGGGCGAAAAGGCCTCCGAGGGATCCTTCACCCTGACTGCCTGGTTCTCGGTCCTGGTCGTCTTCGTCCTGGCCGAGGTCTTCCGCGAGGGCGCCCGCCTTCGCCGCGAAGCCGAACTGACCATCTGATCGCGAGCTTCGCATGTCCATCCGCGTTAATCTCGACCGCGTGCTGCTGGAACGCCGCATGTCGCTGACCGAACTGTCCGACCGCGTCGGCGTGACCCTGGCCAACCTGTCGATCCTGAAGACCGGCAAGGCGCGGGCCATCCGCTTCTCGACGCTCGACGCCCTGTGCCGCGAGCTGGGCTGCCAGCCGGGCGACCTGATGACCTTCGAACACGGCCCCGCCGACGGCGGCGACAGTGACCAAAGCGAGGGGGGCGAAGGCGACGGGGCCTGACGCCAGGCTTGCGAAGGCGGCGGGCGGGCCACACCTGTGGCCCATGCAAATCGTCTGTCCATCCTGCGGGGCCGCCAATCGCCTGCCCGAAGACCGCGACCCCGCCGCGGCCAAGTGCGGCCGCTGCAAGAACCCGGTCTTCACCGGCATGCCGATCGAGGTCGACGCCGCGGGCCTCGACCGCCACCGCCGCCTGACCAAAGGCGCGGCCGTGCTGCTCGACGTCTGGGCCCCCTGGTGCGGACCCTGCCGGGCCATGGCCCCCAACTACGCCGCCGCGGCCGCCAGGTTGGAGCCCCGCGTGCGCCTGCTGAAACTGAACTCCGAAGCCCACCCGGCGCCGGCCTCGGCCTTGGGCGTCAGCGGCATCCCGGCCCTGATCCTGTTCCGCGACAACGCGGTGGTCGCCCGCTCGGCTGGCCTGATGAGCGCGCCGCAGATCGTGGACTGGACGAGCCGGGCGCTGGGTTGAGCGATACGCGCAAAGGGAATGTCGCGCGTCGGGCATCTCTCGAAAGTTGAAATCGGCGGGCGCGGAATGTACGGCTCGGTGTCTTATGGCGCTGGGGGAGCGGATGAGGACTGGATTGAAGTGGGGCGCTGCGATCGCGCTGGGATTGCTCGTGCTGCCGGTCTTTGTCGTGGCCCACAGTAATGCGCTGCTGATTGTCTTCATCTACTGGGCGCTGAGCTACTTCGTATTCTCCAGGGCGTTTCCGGCCAGGAAGAAGGACTCCGTCCCGGTCCTTTCGGTCGTGGCTGCGTTGATCGCCTGGTTGATCTATCGGACGGTGAACGTCCCGGCCCTTCAGCTTCAGAGCCTGGGTGATGCGGCGATCCTGCTGATCGTCTGGGCAACGGTGTTTCATTTCCAGTCGAGATGGTCGGCTGGTCTTCTACTGGCCTACATGATCGTGAACCTCGTCGTGAGCGCCTTCGCACTTCTGAACGGGGGCGGGCGCGTCGACGACGCCGAGGTGCAGGCCCTGGCCATCCTGCTGATAATGATCCTGATCGGGACCAAGATGTACGCCGCGCTGCTGGCGTTTCTCTTCATGACCGAACGGAAGGCCGAGCCGGTTTCGGCAAGCGCTTGACGGCGATGATGGAAATGACGTCTTGGCGCCGCGCAACGCAGGATCAAAGGGCTGAAGGATGATCGAACGCATCGGCAAGGCGGCGCGGTGGAGCGACGCGGTGGTCTTCAACGGCGTGGTCTACCTGTCGGGCCATGTGGCCGAGGAGACCCGCGGCCAGTCGGTGCTGGAGCAGACCAGGGAAGTGCTGGCCCAGATCGACGACACCCTGGCGCAGGCCGGGTCGAGTAAGGACAAGCTGCTCAGCGTCACCATCTATCTCGCCGACATGGCCGGCTTCGACGAGATGAACCAGGCCTGGGACGCCTGGGTGGACAGCGACAACCCGCCGGCCCGGGCGACGGTGGAGGCGCGCCTGGCGCGGCCGACCATGGCGGTCGAGATGACGGCGATCGCGGCGCGCTAGGAACGGTCTCGATCATCCCTGGCGCGAGGACTCGACCTTCGCAACCGAACGGCTAAGGTCCGCCGCGCGGGGGCGCGTGGGGGATATCGGCATGGCGGACGGTCTTACGCGGCGCGAGGTCGCGGGCGCGGTCCTGGCCGGCGCGGGGGCCCTGGCGCCGGCGGGCGCGGCCGCCGATCCCCTGGTCCTCGACGACGCCAGCGGCCTCAACGCCACGCGGGTCGCCCGCCTCGTGCAGGCCAGGCCCGACGCGGCGCTGGTCGAGGCGCTGCGACGCGAGCTGAAGGAGGCCGCGGCGGCCGGTCGTCCGGTCTGCGTCGGCGGGGCGCGCCACTCGATGGGCGGCCAGAGCCTGGCCAAGGGCGGAACGGCCGTCACCTTCGACCGGGGCGGCTGCGCGCCGAATGCGGCGAGCCTGACCTATCGCGCCCATGCCGGGGCGCGCTGGCGCGACGTGATCGCCGCGCTCGACCCGCTGGGCTTCGCGCCCAAGGTCACCCAGTCCAACAGCGATTTCACCCTGGGTGGAACCTTCAGCGTCAACGCCCACGGCTGGGCCGCGCCCCTGGGGCCGATGGGCTCGACGGTGCGGGCCGCCACCGTCCTGCTGGCCGACGGCCGGGTGGTGCGGTGTTCCAGAGAGGTCGAGCCGGAACTGTTCGCCCTGGCCATGGGCGGCTACGGCTTGGTGGGCGTGATCCTCGACCTCGAGGTCGAGATGGCCCGCAACACCAGCCTGGCGCCGCGCTACGAGGAGATGCCGGCGCGGGACTTCGGGCCGCGCTTCGCCGGGGCGGTGAAGGCGCCGGGCGTGGTCATGGCCTATGGGCGGCTGTCGGTGGCCCGTCGCGGCTTTCTGGAGAAGGCGCTGATGGCGGTCTACCGGCCGGTGGAGGTCGCGCCCAGGCCGCTGGCCGGCGGATCCGAAGCCATGGCCGGCGTCGCCCGCCAAGTCTATCGCGCCCAGATCGGCTCGGACGCCTGGAAGGAGACGCGGTGGTGGGCCGAGACCGAGCTCAAGCCGCGCCTGGAGCCCAAGGTCGTCACCCGCAACGCCCTGATCGCCCTGCCGGTCAGCGCCCTGGCCGGCCACGACCGCCGGCGCACCGACATCCTGCACGAATACTTCCTGCCGCCGGCCGGGCTGGCCGGCTTCCTCGAGGACTGCCGGCGGATCATTCCGAAGTCGGGGCTGGAGCTCCTGAACATCACCCTGCGCTATGTCGCGCCGGACCCGACCAGCGTGCTGGCCTTCGCGCCGGGCGTGCGGGTGGCCGGCGTGATGTCGTTCTCGCAGCCCAAGACCGACGCGGCCGAGGCCGCGATGCGGGCGATGACGCAGGGCCTGGTCGACAGCGCCCTGGCGCATGGCGGGTCGTTCTACCTGCCCTACCGGCTGCATGCGCGGCCCGACCAGGCGGCGCGGGCCTATCCGAACCTCGCACGGTTCGCGGAGGCCAAGCGTCGGCTCGATCCCGGCGGTCTGTTCCGCAACGCCCTGTGGGATCGGTACTTCGCGACGGCGGCCTGAAAACGCGATTTCGCCTTATCGGCTAAGCTTTGGGTTGACGCCCCCTCGACGGCGCCGAGACTGGCGGCCGGTCGCATGGAGATCGAGATTGAAGATGGGGCTTAGGCTTACCGGCGTGTGCCCGGCCTGCGGGGCGGGCGGACAGGGCTGCGGCCCGTGGCAGGCCCTGACGCGGCGGGTGGTCATGCGGTGCACGAAGTGCGCCAAGGCCATCGAGTCCGAGCTGTCGCTGGCGGCCTACCTGTTCATCTGCCTGCTCAGCACGACCTGGGGGGTGCTGCTCTTCGGCGTTTCGGTGGTGGCGCTGTTGACCGGTGCGTGGCTGCTGGCCGGCGGCGCGGCGCTGCTGCTGTGGGCGACGGTGTTCCTGCCCGCCCAGCTGCTGCATAGCGGCCGGCTGAAGATCTACAACCCGTACGCCTGGTAGTCGTCGGCTCGTCCCGGCGGCCTGCGCCGGGACGAGGACCAGGGCGCCTTACTTCGCGCCGATCGCGGCGCGCTGGAAGGCGAACAGCTCGCCGATGCCCTTTTCGGCCAGGCCGAACAGGGTGTCGAACTCGCCGCGGGTGAAGCCGCGCTTCTCGCCGGTGGCCTGGATCTCGACGATGTCGCCGCCGCCGGTCAGCACGAAGTTGCCGTCGGCCTCGGCGTTGGAGTCTTCCTCGTAGTCGAGGTCGAGGACCGGGGTGTCCTTGAACACGCCGCAGGAGACGGCGGCCACCTGGCCCAGGATCGGGTCGGCCTTCAGCACGCCCTCTTCCAGCAGGTAGTTGGTGGCCAGGCGCAGGGCGACCCAGGCGCCGGTGATGGCGGCCGTGCGGGTGCCGCCGTCGGCCTGGATGACGTCGCAGTCGAGGCTGATCTGGCGCTCGCCCAGGGCCTTGAGGTCGACGACGGCGCGCAGGGAGCGGCCGATCAGGCGCTGAATTTCCTGGGTGCGGCCGGTCTGCTTGCCGGTGGCGGCTTCACGACGACCGCGGGTGTGGGTGGCGCGGGGCAGCATGCCGTACTCGGCGGTCACCCAGCCGGCGCCCTTGTTGCGCATCCAGCCCGGGACGTTCTCCTCGACCGTGGCGGTGACCAGCACCTTGGTGTGGCCGAAACCGATCAGGCACGAGCCTTCGGCGTAGCGGTTGACGCCGGTCTCCAGCGTGACGGCGCGAAGCTGGTCGGGGGCGCGTTCGGACGGACGCATGGGCAAACTCCGGTCTTTAAGGCTCCAGGGGAGCCGAAGGGTCTGGTCGTATCTGAAGGCGCCGCTTATCCTCCCCCGAACGGGAACCTCCAAGTCCCCGCTCGATTTTTTCGACATCCGTTCCTATTTCGAAGGGCCATGACGCAGCTTTTTCCGGGACCGATCGCTCGGACGCCCGGCCTGACCGAGCTGGACGCCCGCGCCCGCGACATCTTCCGCCGGGTGGTCGAAGGCTATCTGGAGACCGGCGAGCCGGTCGGATCGCGCACCCTGTCGAAGGGCGGCGTCCAGCTGTCGCCGGCCTCGATCCGCAACACCATGCAGGACCTGGCGCAGCTGGGCCTGCTGGACGCGCCCCACACCAGCGCCGGGCGGATGCCCACGCACGCGGGCCTGCGGATGTTCGTCGACGGCTTTCTGGAGGTCGGCGACGTCGGCGAGGACGAGCGGCGCGAGATCGAAAGCCGCCTCTACGCCAAGGGCCGCACCTTCGAAGAGGCGCTGAACGAGGCCTCGGCCATCCTGTCGGGCCTGGCCGGCGGGGCCGGCATCGTCGTCACCCCCGTCCGCGAGGGCGGGATCAAGCATGTGGAGTTCGTGGCGCTGGGCGGCGGCCAGACCCTGGCGGTGATGGTCTTCGAGGACGGCACGGTCGAGAACCGGCTGATGCGCGGCGGGGCGGGACTGACGCCCTCGGCCTTCCAGGAGGCGTCGAACTTCCTCAACGCCCGCCTGCGCGGCCGCACCCTGACCGAGGCCAAGGACGAGATCCGCACCGAGCTGGAGACCGCGCGCCGCCAGCTGGACGAGACCGCCGCCCGCCTGGTCGAGGACGGCCTGGCCGCCTGGGGCGGCGGGGAGGGGGCCGAGCGGGCCCTCATCGTGCGCGGCCGCGCCAACCTGCTGGCCGACGCCTCGGCCCGCGAGGACCTGGAGCGGGTGCGCCAGCTGTTCGACGACCTGGAGCAGAAGGGCCAGTTGATCGGCCTGCTCGACGACGTGCGCGACGCCGAGGGCGTGCGCATCTTCATCGGGGCCGAGACGCGACTCTTTTCGCTTTCGGGTTCCTCCGTGATCGCGGCGCCCTATATGACGGGGCGACAGAAGGTGCTGGGCGCGATCGGCGTGATCGGCCCCACGCGTTTGAACTATGCCCGGGTGATCCCGCTGGTGGACTATACCGCCCGCGTGCTCGGCCGGATGATCGATGGATGAGGACTGTTTGGAAATGACCGACGAGCAAACGCCGGCCGAAGACGTCGCTTTCGAAGCCGAGGACCTGACGCAGGAAATCGAGGCCCTGAAGGCCGAGATCGCGGCGATGAAGGACCAGGCCCTGCGCTATGCGGCCGAGGCCGAGAACGTCAAGCGCCGCGCCGAGCGCGAGATGAACGACGCCCGCGCCTACGCCATCCAGAAGTTCGCCCGCGACCTGCTGGGCGCGGCCGACAACCTGTCGCGCGCCACCGCGGCCAGCCCGCGCGATTCGCAGGACGCGGCGGTGAAGAACTTCATCGTCGGCGTCGAGATGACCGAGAAGGAGCTGCAGGCGGCCTTCGAGCGCAACGGCCTCAAGAAGGTCGACCCGACCAAGGGCGAAAAGTTCGATCCCCACCTGCACCAGGCGGTGATGGAGCAGCCCTCGGACGAGGTCGCCGCCGGCGGCGTCGTCGCGGTGCTGCAGGTCGGCTATGAACTGCTGGGCCGCCTCGTGCGCCCGGCCATGGTCGCCGTCGCCGCCAAGGGCTCCACCGGTCCGGCCCCGGCCGAACCGGCGGCCGCCGCGGCCAACCCGTACGCGGCTTCCGGCGAGGAAGCCGGCGGCGCGGCGTTCGACACCAAGGCTTGATCCTCCTGATCCTTCTCCCCTTGCGGGAGAAGGTGTCGGCGCAAGCCGACGGATGAGGGGTCTCTCAAAAGCAAGACGCCGCGAAAGCTGATTGGCTTTCGCGGCGTTTTCGTTCGTGCGACCCCTCACCCGACCCGCTGCGCGGGCCGCCCTCTCCCGCAAGGGGAGAGGGAAGTGCTCAGGCCGCCTTTTCCTTGCCGAACTTGCTCCAAACCCGCTCATGCAGGTTGAACGCGACCGTCTGGACCATCGGTTCGACGATGCCCACGGCCAGGGCCACGCGCCAGTCGCGGGTCAGGGCGTAGGCGACGGCGATGGCCACCGTCAGGTGCATGGTGGCGTAGGTGGCGGTCTTCAGGGCGAGGCGCATGCCGCGATCTCTTATTGCAATTGATTATCAATATAAGAAATTGACGTGACCCCGCAAGGGTTGCGAACGGGATTCGCCCACCGCCAGATGCGCCAAAAGGCCGCGCAGGGCTCTTCCCTGTCGGCCCGATTACGGTAATGTCCGTGGTCCATTGACGACGGGGCCGTTGCGCGAGGGGGATTCTCTTGATCGACCAGGCCCTGCGTCCAGCTTGGACCGAGAAATGAAGCTTACCATCGAGCGGGCGGCGCTGCTGAAGGCGCTGGGTCACGTGCAGAGCGTCGTCGAACGCCGCAACACCATCCCGATCCTGTCCAACATCCTGCTGTCCGCGGATCGCGACACGCTTTCGTTCTCGGCCACCGATCTGGACATGGAGATCATCGACGAGGGCTTGGCCCAGATCGACGTGCCCGGCCAGATCACCGCGCCCGCCCACACCCTGTACGAGATCGTCCGCAAGCTGCCGGACGGTTCGGACGTGTCCCTGAACTTCTCGGGCGACGATCCGCGCCTGGTGATCCAGACCGGCCGCTCGCGCTTCAACCTGCCGGTGCTGCCGGCCGGCGACTTCCCGGTGATGAGCAACGAGGGCCTGTCGAGCCGCATCGCCGTCGACGTCAACGAGCTGATGCGCCTGATCGACAAGACGCGCTTCGCCATCTCGACCGAAGAAACCCGCTACTATCTGAACGGCCTCTACCTGCACACGGTCAACGAGGGCGGCGAGACCAAGCTGCGCGCCGTGGCCACCGACGGCCACCGCCTGGCCCTGGCCGAGATGCCGGCGCCGGAAGGCTCGGCCGGCCTGCCCGGCGTGATCGTGCCGCGCAAGACCATCGCCGAGGCCCGCCGCCTGCTGGAAGACGCCGGCGAGTCGATCGACCTGCAGGTCTCGCCCCAGAAGGTCCGCTTCGAGTTCGGCCGCGCCGCCCTGACCTCCAAGGTCATCGACGGCTCGTTCCCCGACTACATGCGCGTGATCCCCAAGGACAACGCCAAGATCCTGACGCTCGACAACGACCTGTTCGCCAAGGCCGTCGACCGCGTGGCCACCATCTCGGCCGAGAAGAGCCGCTCGGTGAAGCTGGCCATCGAGCCGGGCCGCATCACCCTGACGGTCCGCAACATGGAAGCCGGCCAGGCCGTGGAAGAGGTCGAGGTCGACTACGACGGCGAGCCCTTCGAAATCGGCTTCAACGCCCGCTACCTGCTCGACGTCTGCGGCCAGATCGGCGGCCCGCAGGCCGAATTCCGCTTCGCCGACCCGGCCTCGCCCACCCTGGTGGTGGATCCGACCGATCCGGGCGTGAAGTACGTGCTGATGCCGCTGCGGGTCTGATCGCGCGGTCTGGAACATGGACGGGCGCCCCTGAGGGGCGCCCGTTTTGCTTTGAGGGGTCTCTTATCGTGATGAAACGCATGCTCGGCGCCTCGCTCGCCGTCCTGGTGCTGGCCGCAAGCCCGGCCCTGGCCCAAACCCAGCCCGTCGAGCACCGCGAGATCGGCAATCAGATCCTCGAGAACGTGCCGGTGGCCGATCCGGCGATCCGGGCCGGCCTGGCGCGCTACCAGAACGCCCGCAGCGCCAGCTTCCAGGATTGGGCGGCCGACGGCGGCATGCTGATCGTCACGCGGTTCGGCAACACCAACCAGATCCACCAGGTCGCCGCCCCCGGCGCCGACCGCAGCCAGCTGACCTTCCACGACGAGCCGGTCAGCGGCGTCCACACCCTGCCTGGCGGCGACGTGCTGTTCTCCAAGGACACCGGCGGCGACGAGTGGTTCCAGCTGTTCGTGCGCGACGCCTCGGGCAAGGAAGTCCAGCTGACCGAAGCGGGCACCCGGAACCAGTCGCCGGCCTGGTCGGGCGACGGCAAGGTGCTGGTCTGGAGCCGCGCCACCAAGGGCTCGGCCAACTACGACGTCGTCATGCGCGATCCGGCCGCGCCGGGCGGCCGCCGGGTGATCTTCAAGGGTGAAGGCCAGGTCTCGCCGATCGACGTCTCGCCCGACGGCAAGACCGTGCTCTTGGGCCGCTATTTCTCGATCGGCGAGAGCAAGCGCTGGCTGCTCGACGTGGCCACCGGCAAGACCACCGAACTGAATCCGGTGAAGGGCAAGGTCTCGTACGACGGCGGCCTGTTCACGCCGGACGGCAAGTCGCTGCTGATGCTGTCGGACGAGGGTTCGGACTTCATGCGCCTGGTCGAGTTCGACCTGGCCACCGGCAAGAAGCATCTGGTCTCGGGCGAGCGTCCTTGGGACGTCGAGGACTTCAAGCTGTCGAAGGACGGCCGGGTCCTGGCCTATGTCGTCAACGAGGACGGCTATTCGAAGCTGGTGGTGCAGGACTTCCGCACCCGCCGCGCCCTGCCGCAGCCGCAGCTGCCTGGCGGCGTGGTCTCCAACCTCGCCTTCTCGGAAGACGGCTCGAAGATCGGCTTTAGCCTGGCCACGCCCACGGCGGCCAGCGACGCCTGGAGCTTTGACCTGGCCAGCGGCCAGGTGACCCGCTGGACGGCCTCGGAGCTGGGCGGCCTGGACGCCAAGGCCCTGGTCAGCCCCGAGCTGGTGCGCTTCCCGTCGTTCGACAAGCGCTCGATCCCGGCCTTCGTCTACAAGTCCAAGCTGGCGGCCGGCCAAAAGGCCCCGGTGATCATCGACATCCACGGCGGCCCCGAGGGCCAGTCGCGTCCGGTCTTCAACCCGTTCCACCAGCACACCACGGCCGAACTGGGGGCTGCGGTGATCGTCACCAACGTCCGCGGCTCGTCGGGCTACGGCAAGACGTTCCTCAACCTCGATAACGCCGAGAAGCGCGAGGACTCGGTCAAGGACATCGGCGCGCTGCTCGACTGGATCAAGACCCAGCCGGACCTCGATCCCAGCCGCGTGGTCGTCTACGGCCAGTCCTACGGCGGCTACATGTCGCTGGCGGTGATGACCCACTATTCCGACCGCCTGGCCGGCGGGGTCGAGCGCTACGGCATCTCCAACTTCGTCTCGTTCCTGCAGAACACCGAGGCCTATCGCCGGGATCTGCGCCGGGCCGAATACGGCGACGAGCGCGACCCGAAGATGCTGAAGGCCTTCGAGACGATCTCGCCGCTGAACAACGTCGGGAAGATCACCAAGCCGATGCTGGTCATGCAGGGCTGGAACGACCCGCGGGTGCCCAAGTCGGAGTCCGACCAGGTGGTCGAGAAGCTGCGCGAGAAGGGCGTGGAGACCTGGTACGTCCAGTTCAAGGACGAGGGCCACGGCTTCGCCAAGAAGATCAACAACGACCGCCGCCGCGAGGTCGAGACCCAGTTCCTGCAGAAGGTGCTGGGAACCGGCGCGGCCCAGTGAGCAACCGGGGCGGTCCCGCCGGCCTGCTGCGCGAGGACCGCTTCGACGATCTCTTCGAGCGGATGCTGACCCTGTGGGCGGCGATCGACTTTTCGGACTGCGCGACCTGGTTCGAGCGCTCCGAGGCGGTCGCTGGCGCCTTCGCGTCTCTCGAGGGGGCGGTCGACCTGGCGGCCATGAACTTCGCCGTGCACCGGGCGATCGCCGTGGATGCGCCGTTCGAGGCTCCGGTGCGCGAGCTTGTGAACCGCGCGATCGCCCGCGAGGTGTTCGAGGTCGAGATGCGCCGCGTGCTGCTGGGCGCGGCGGGGGTGTGGCGGCTGACCGAGGTCGAGGTGGCGCGAGGGTATTTCGGGTAGGGGTGATGCTCCCCAGTTTCGTCATCCCGGCCGTAGCGAAGCGGAGAGCCGGGACCCAGGGGCCGGCGCAATGCGGTTGCCCCTGGGTCCCGGGTCTGCGGCCCGCTCCGCGGTCCTCCGCCCGGGATGACGATGTTGAATGTGCTGTAAATCCGGTGGCGGAGTAGGGATTTACTGCGCTCTTGCCCCTCGCCGTTAGCTCATGCGAACGTCCGTTTCATAAGAAAACGGGAGGCGCCGCCATGGCCAAGATCAGCTACATGACCGTCGGTTCGAACAAGCTGGAGGAGGCCAAGGCCTTCTACGACGCCCTGCTGGGTTCGATCGGCATGAAGCCCCTGTTCGAGCATCCGTCGGGCGGCCGGCTCTATCGCGGCAAGGGCGTGGGCATGTTCGGGGTGCTGGGGCCGTACGACGGCAATCCCGCCTGCATCGGCAACGGCATGATGGGCGGCTTCGACTTCGACACCCGCGAGGAGGTCGACGCCTTCCACGCCAAGGCCATCGAACTGGGCGGTTCCTGCGAGGGCGCGCCGGGCGAGCGGATGCCCAAGGCCTATTTCGCCTATTTCCGCGACCTGGACGGCAACAAGCTGTGCGCCTACCGGCTGGGGGAATAGGTCTACAAGATACTCCCGTCATTCCCGCCCTTGTGGCGGGAACCCCTCTTTCAGCCGCAGGGGCGGATGGGGCGGCGTGCTCAGCACGCCGCGTGCTTCTCACGCGCAAGCGGAACCAGGGGTTCCCGCCACAAGGGCGGGAATGACGGGAAGAGAGGTGCGGGGCGTCTCTCTGCTGGGGGCGGTTCTTTTTTCCGCCCACATCCGGGCGTAGCGCGGCGGTGTCGCTTTTCTCTGCTGGAGACCCCCATGCGCCTGGCCTGGGATCGTATCGCCGTCGTGCTGGTCAGCGCCGGGGCCTGGGCCATGGTGCTGCTGGCCGGACCGCATCTGGTGCACGGCCTGCGCAGCGCGCCGCGCCTCCTGGCCCACGCCGGGACGGGACGTCGCTGGCAGGGCTGATCGGTCGTGCGTGATCCTCGCCCTTCGACAGGCTCAGGGTGAGGATCAGGAGCGACGTCCGAGTATCAAAACCTCATCCCGAGCTTGTCGAAGGACCAGGTTTTCGGCGCGGCGATCGACCATCCAGCCAACGCGTGACGCCGCCCGCGACGTGGCTTACAGAGACGCCCATGGCGTCCGCCACCATCGCCCGCCTGCGGCTCACCGACTTCCGTTCCTACGAGCGCGCCGACCTCATCACCGGCGGGCGCAGCGTCTACCTGTTCGGCCCCAACGGCTCGGGCAAGACCAACCTCCTGGAAGCCGTCAGCCTGCTGTCGCCGGGCAAGGGGCTACGCGGATCGAGTCTCGCCGAGGTGGGCCGCCGCCTGCCGGGCGAAAGCGTCGGCCGGGCCTGGGCCGTGGCCGCCGAGATCGAGCAGGCCGACGGCGAGGCGCTGAAGGTCGGCACCGGCACCGAATTGGCCGGCGCCTCGCGCCGCATCGTCCGCATCGAGGGCGAGACCGTCGCGCCGGGGCGCCTGGCCGACCATGTGCGGCCGATGTGGCTGACCCCCGCCCAGGACCGCCTGTTCCTCGAGGCCGCTTCGGAGCGGCGCAAGTTCTTCGACCGGCTGGTGTTCGCCGCCGAGCCGGCCCACGCCAGCCACGCCAACGCCTACGACAAGGCCCAGCGCGAGCGCATGCGGCTGCTGTCCGACGCCGCCGACGGCGGGGCGCCGGCCGATCCGGCCTGGCTGACGGTGCTCGAGGCGCGCCTGGCGGCGGCCGGCGCGCTGATGGCGCAGGCCAGGGCGCGCACGCTCATCGCCCTGCAGGCCGAGATCGACGGTCGCGGCGACCGGCCGTTTCCGCAGGCTCGCCTGACCCTGACCGGGGCCTGGGAGCTGATGGCGCTGGACGGGGTTGCGGCCGCCGAGATCGAGCTTCAGCTGGCCCAGGCGCTGGCCGCCGCACGGCCGCGCGACGGCGCCGCGGGCAGGGCCTTGACAGGTCCGCACCGGGGCGATCTGGCGGTGTTCCACGTCGACAAGGACCGTCCGGCCTCGGAATGCTCCACCGGCGAGCAAAAAGCGCTGATTTTGAACCTGGTTTTGGCCCAGGCGGCGAGACTTTCGCGTGCGGAATCCGCGCCGAATCCTATAGTGTTGCTCGACGAAGTCGCCGCGCATCTCGACCTTACCCGGCGAGCCGCTCTGGCCGATGAACTCACGGCGCTCAAGCTCCAGGCCTTCCTCACCGGCACGGACGAGTCGCTGTTCGACCACCTCAAGGGTCGGGCGTTGGGCGTTCGCGTTAGCGAGGCCGGCCTGACCCCCCTTGAGTTTACGGCTCTGGAAGACGAATGACCGAGAATACCGAAGGCCAAGTTCCCGAAGCTCCCGAAGAAGCCGTCGCCGGCGAATACGGCGCGGACTCGATCAAGGTCCTCAAGGGCCTGGATGCGGTGCGCAAGCGCCCCGGCATGTACATCGGCGACACCGACGACGGCTCTGGCCTGCACCACATGGTCTACGAGGTGGTCGACAACGCCATCGACGAAGCCTTGGCCGGCCACGCCACCAAGGTCCAGGTGATCCTCAACGCCGACGGTTCGGTGACGGTCACCGACGACGGCCGCGGCATCCCCACCGACATCCACGAGGGCGAAGGCGTCTCGGCGGCCGAGGTCATCATGACCCAGCTGCACGCCGGCGGCAAGTTCGACCAGAACAGCTACAAGGTCTCGGGCGGCCTGCACGGCGTGGGCGTCTCGGTCGTGAACGCCCTGTCGGACTGGCTGGAGCTCTTGATCCACCGCAACGGCAAGGTCCACCAGATGCGCTTCGAGCGCGGCGACGCGGTGACCTCGCTGGCGGTGACCGGCGAGTCGCCGGTGCGCGAGGACGGCCCCAAGGCCGGCGAGACTCTGACCGGCACCGAAGTCACCTTCTTCCCGTCCAAGGAAACCTTCTCGTTCATCGAGTTCGACCGGAAGACCCTTGAGCACCGCCTGCGCGAACTGGCGTTCCTGAACTCGGGCGTGACGATCTACTTCAAGGATCACCGCGACGCCGAACCGTGGGAAGAGAAGCTGTTCTTCGAGGGCGGCATCGAGGCCTTCGTGCGCCACCTCGACAAGGCCAAGACCCCGCTGCTCAAGACGCCGATCACGGTGCGCGGGACTAAGGACAAGGTCGAGCTCGACCTCGCCATGTGGTGGAACGACAGCTACCACGAGCACATGCTGTGCTTCACCAACAACATCCCGCAGCGGGATGGGGGCACGCACCTTTCGGCCTTCCGCGGCGCCCTGACCCGGGTGATCAGCAATTACGCCGAGAGCAGCGGCATCCTGAAGAAGGAAAAGGTCAACCTGGGCGGCGAAGACAGCCGCGAGGGCCTGACCTGCGTGCTGTCGGTCAAGGTGCCGGACCCCAAGTTCAGCTCGCAGACCAAGGACAAGCTGGTCTCGTCGGAAGTGCGCCCGGCCGTCGAAAACCTCGTCGCCGAGGGCCTCTCGACCTGGTTCGAGGAGCACCCGAACGAAGCCAAGCAGATCGTCAGCAAGATCGCCGAGGCCGCCGCGGCTCGCGAAGCCGCCCGCAAGGCGCGCGAACTGACCCGCCGCAAGAGCGCCCTCGACATCACCAGCCTGCCCGGCAAGCTGGCCGACTGCTCCGAGCGCGATCCGGCCAAGTCCGAAATCTTCATCGTCGAGGGTGACTCGGCCGGCGGCTCGGCCAAGCAGGCCCGAAACCGCGACAACCAGGCCGTCCTGCCGCTGCGCGGCAAGATCCTGAACGTCGAGCGGGCGCGCTTCGACAAGATGCTGTCGTCCGACCAGATCGGCACGCTGATCACGGCCCTGGGCGCCGGCATCGGCCGCGACGACTTCAACCCGGACAAGGTGCGCTACCACAAGATCGTGCTGATGACCGACGCCGACGTCGACGGCGCCCACATCCGCACCCTGCTGCTGACCTTCTTCTACCGGCAGATGCCGCAGCTGATCGAGCGCGGCTACATCTACATCGCCCAGCCGCCGCTCTACAAAGCCAGCAAGGGCAAGTCGTCGCGCTACCTCAAGGACGACACCGAGATGGACGCCTTCCTGGTGGACGAGGGCGTCGACGGCGCCGAGCTCGACCTGTCGTCGGGCGAGCGCCTGATCGGTCAGGATCTGCTGGCGCTGGTGCAGCTGGCCCGCTCGGCCAAGGCCAATATCGACCGCCTGGCGGCCCGCGCCCCGGCCTCGGCCATCGAGCAGGCGGCCCTGGCCGGCCTGCTGGGCGAGACGCCGGACGCCAATGCCGCGGCCGGCCGCCTGAACCTCTACAACGAGGAGGGCGACGGTCCCTGGAGCGGCGAGCGGGGCGATACCGGCTATGTCTTCAGCCGCGTGCGTCGCGGCGTGTCGGAACGCATCGTGCTCGACGACGTGCTGCTTCACGCCGCCGACGCCCGCCGCCTGGCCGAGCGCGGCGTCAAGCTGGCCGAGGTGTTCGCCAAGCCGGCCGTGTTCCGCCGCAAGGACAAGTCGACCACGATCCGTGGTCCGCTCGACCTGGTGCAGGCCGTGCTCGACGCCGGCCGCAAGGGCCTGACCATCCAGCGCTACAAAGGCCTGGGCGAGATGAACCCCGACCAGCTGTGGGAAACCACGCTCGACGTCGACGCCCGCACCCTGCTGCAGGTCAAGGTTAACCACGCCGACGACGCCGACGACATGTTCAGCCGCCTGATGGGCGACCTGGTCGAACCGCGCCGCGAATTCATCCAGGAAAACGCCCTGGACGCCGAAGTCGACGTCTGAGGAAGCTTCGCCCTTGCGGGCGAGCGCTGTTCTGTGAAACCCTCCCAGGTTGAGCGACCTGGGAGGGTTTTTCATGTCGGTTTCGGTGTTGGCGGCCGCGATGCTGGCGCTGTCGGTTCCGCAGGGCGCGGACCATGCGCCCCCGGCGGTCGACGAGGTCGAGGTCTCACCCAAGGGCGTGGATCCCTATCCGGGCTTCGTGCGGCGGGCCACGCCCCTGACGCCGGCGGGCAAGGTGATGGTGTGGTCCGCGCCGCTGTGCCCCTACGTGGCCGGCGGGCGCACCGAGGAGAACCGCTACCTGCATGACCGCATCAGCCAGATGGCGCGCGATGCGGGGGTGCGTATGGCCGCCAAGGGCTGCCAGCCCAACCTGACCGTCGTGCTGGCCGACGAGCCCGAGGTGCTGGTGCGCAAGGCCAGGGCGGCGGGCAAGTTCTGGGTCGACCGTGAACGGCCGCTGAGCTTCGAGCGCTACGCCACCACCGATCGTCCGGTGCGGGTGTGGACCAACTTCGCCGAGGTCGACGTGATGCGTGGCGCGGTCAGCGCCGACGGCCTGGGCGCCGACCTGCTGATGTTCACCACCAGCAGCGCCGGCTCGCGCGTGCGCACCTCGGTGGTGGGCGTGATCCAGGACCAGTTCGTGGTGGTCGACCGCCGACGGATGGGCGGCCGCAAGCTGGGGGGACTGGCCGACTACGTGGCGCTGGCCGGCGTGGCCTCAGCCCGCGCCGATCGGGACTACGAGGGCTTCAACACCGTGCTGAACCTCTTCACCGAGGAGGGCAGGGCCGACGCCTCGCCGATGGACCGGGCCTATCTGCGCGGCCTGCAGACGGTAAAGCCCGACTCGCCCGGCGGCTCGCAGATCGGCCAGGTGGTCAGCTCCATGCGCGCCGCGCGCGACGGCAAGCCCACGCGCTAGTCCACGGACGGGATGTCGGCCTTGGTCGGGCGGAAGATCTCGAACATCGCGGCGGGGTCGACGGCGACGTAGTCGCCGCGGCCGCCCCAGCGCAGGATCGGTTCGCCGGCCGGGGCGTCGTAGACGCGGTCCTCGCGGATCAGACGGCGGTCGATATGGACGGCCACCACCTCGCCGAAGGTCATCCAGGTTTCGACCGCCTCGCCGGCGGCCGTGGTCAGCTGGAACGATTGGGTGACGCGGCACTCGAAGTTCACCGGGCTTTCCAGCACGCGGGGGGCGGCGACCAGGCTGCCGGCGACCGGCGTCAGGCCGGCCAGTTCGAATTCGTCCTGGCCGGGGGCGGCGGGGGCCGAGGTCATGTTCATCGCTTCCGCCAGCTCGCGGGTAGCCAGGTTCCAGCAGAAGACGCCGGTGGCCTGGACGTTGGCGATCGTGTCCTTCCAGCCCGTCGAGGCGAAGCCGACGATCGGCGGCGTGTAGTTGAAGGCGTTGAAGAAGCTGTAGGGGGCGAGGTTGCGCCGCCCCTCCGCATCGACGCTGGAGATCCAGCCGATCGGGCGGGGGCCCACGATGGAATTGAACGGATCGTGGGCCAGGCCGTGGCCGTCGCGGGGGTGATAGACGTAGGCGTCGGCGGCGGCCATGCGGGGGGATCCTCGGTGGAGCCCCGTGCAGGTAGGGATGGGGGAGGGGTTCGGCAACAAGATGCTCCCCCTGAAGGGGGAGCTGTCGCGGAGCGACTGAGGGGGAAGCGGTCGCGAAACAGGCCAATGCGGGGGAAGCTGATAACGGCCCCCCTCCGGCCCTCCGGGCCACCTCCCCCAGAGGGGGAGGATCTCCTACGACCACCCGCCTCCCAGCGCCTTGTAGATGGCCACGACGTCGGTGTTGACGCCGGTTTCGGCGACGGTCAGCGAGTCTTCGGCCGCCAGCAGGGTGCGTTCGGCGTCGAGCAGGACGAGGAAGTCGATGCCGCCTTCCTTGTACTGGATGCGGGCCAGCTCGGCCGCGCGGCGCGAGGCTGCGGCCTGGTCGGCCAGGCTTTTGAGCCGGGCCTGGCGCTGGGCGTAGGAGACGAGGGCCGTCTCCAGGTCCTCGATCGCCGCCAGCACGGTCTGGTCGTAGGCCGCCAGCGCCGCGTCGTTGCGGGCTTCCGCCGCCTTCAGCCGCGCGCGGGCGCCGCCGAGATCCAGCGCCGGCCAGCTGACCGCCGGGGCCACCGACCAGGCCTGGCTGGCGCTGTTGCCGAAGCCCGACGACGTGCCCGACAGGAAGCCGACGAAGCCGGTCACCCGCACGCGCGGGAAGAGGTCGGCGGTGGCCACGCCGACCTTGGCGGTCTGGGCGGCCAGGCGCCGTTCGGCCGCCTGCACGTCGGGACGGCGGCGCAGGAACGCGGACGCCTCGCCGATCGGCAGGGCGGTCACCAGCGGCGCGGGTTCCTCGGCGCGGGGCGCGAGTTGGGCGTCCAGCGCGCCCGGGCGTTGGCCGGTCAGCACGGCCAGGCGGTAGTTGGCGCGGGTGGCGGCGGTGACGAGGTCGGGGATCGCCGCTTCGGTGGCGTTGAGGCGCGCCTCGGCGCTGGCCACGTCGATCGGGCTGCCGGCCCCGGCCTCGAACCGCACGCGGGTCAGGCGCAGGGTGTCGCGCTGGGTCTCCAGGTTGCGGCGAGCCACCGCCAGGCGGGCCTGGGCGCCGCGCAGTTCCAGGTAGTTGCGGGCCACCTCGGCGGCGACGCTGACCTGCACGTCGCGCAGGTCGGCCTGGGCGGCGCCGGCCTCGGCGCTGGCGGCCTGCACGCCGCGGCGCACGCGACCGAAGAGGTCGATCTCCCAGGCGGCGTCCAGGCCGGCGCGATAGCTCTCGACCTCGACCCGCTGGTCGCTGAAGCCGGGCTGCTGCTGCTTGGTGTCGGTGTAGCCGCCCGAGGCGGTGACGCGCGGGATCTGGTCGAGGCGGGCGTCCTTGAACAGGGCGCGGGCCTCGTCGACGCGGGCCACGGCGACCTTGAGGTCGAGATTGGCGGCCAGGGCCTGCGAAACCAGGGCGTCGAGCGTCGGGTCGCCGAACGCCTTCCACCACTGGGCCTCGGGATTGGCGGCGGTGGAGACGACGGCGGGGGTCGCGTTCTGCAGGGCGACGGGGGCGGTGGCCGGAGCCTTGTAGGTCGGGCCGACGGCGCAGGCCGTGGCCAGCAGCGAGACGCCGGCGATCAGGGCTGTGCGAAGGAGGGTCATGGGAAACCTCGGAAGGTCTCCCTTCCCCCTTTTATGGGGGAAGGGTCGGGGATGGGGGTGACAGCGTTTCAGGATGGGGAGCGCGGCCGACGCCGCTTCACCCCCACCCCTGGCCCCTCCCCCATCGAGGGGGGAGGAGGAAGTCGGCGTCAGTGCGCCTGCGCCTCCACCGCCGGCGGGGCCGTCTTGACGGTCGCCAGCGACTTGCGGCCCGAGAGCCGGCGGATGACGTAGTAGAACACCGGCGTCAGGATCAGGCCGAAGACGGTGACGCCCAGCATGCCGGAGAACACCGCCACGCCCATGGCCCGGCGCATCTCGGCCCCGGCCCCGTGCGACACCACCAGCGGCCAGACGCCCATGATGAAGGCGATCGAGGTCATCAGGATGGGACGCAGGCGCAGGCGGCAGGCTTCGAGCACCGCCTGCAGCGGCGTGTCGCCCTCGATCTCGCGTTCGCGGGCGAACTCGACGATCAGGATGGCGTTCTTGCAGGCCAGCCCCACCAGCACGATCAGGCCGATCTGGGTGAAGATGTTGTTGTCGCCGCCGGTGACCAGCACGCCGACCAGGGCCGACAGCAGGGTCATCGGAACGATCAGGATCACCACCAGCGGCAGGCTCCAGCTTTCGTACTGGGCGACCAGCACGAGGAAGGCCAGCAGCACGCACAGCGGGAAGATGTAGATCGCCGTGTTGCCGGCCAGGATCTGCTGGTAGGTCAGCTCGGTCCATTCGAAGCCGATGCCGTTGGGCAGTTCCTCGGCCGCGATCTTCTCCAGCGCCGCCTGGGCCTGGCCGGTCGAGAAGCCGGGGGCCGGGCCGCCGTTGATCTCGGCGGTCAGCATGCCGTTGTAGTGCATCTCGCGGTCGGGACCGGTGGCCTCCTTGAAGCTGACGAAGGCGCCCAGCGGGATCATCTGGCCGTCGCCGTTGCGGGTCTGCAGGCGCAGCATCTGTTCGGGCTGCAGGCGGAAGTCCTGGTCGGCCTGCACGTTGACCTCGTAGGTCCGCCCGAAGCGGTTGAAGTCGTTGACGTACAGCGAGCCCAGATAGACCTGCAGGGTCTCGAACAGGTCGGTCAGCGACACGCCCTGGGCCCGGGCCTTCTCGCGGTCGATGTCGGCCTGGATCTTCGGAACGCTGACCTGGTAGCTGGAGAAGACGCCGGCCAGGGCCGGATCCTTCTGCGCCTTGGCGATGATCGCCTGGGTCTGCTTGTAGAGCTCGTCCGAGCCGAGACCGGCCTTGTCGACGATCTGCATGCGGAACCCGCCGATGGTGCCCAGCCCCTGCACGGACGGCGGCGGGAAGACCGCGATCTGGGCGTCGGGGATGGCGGCGAACTTCTGGTTCAGCTGGCCCACGATGGCCCCGGCCGACAGGTCCTTGGAGCGGCGGTCCTTGAAGTCGCTGAGCGGGAAGAACACCGCGCCGGCGTTGGGGCTGTTGATGAAGCCGTTGGCCGACAGGCCCGGGAAGGCCACCGAGTGCTCGATGCCCGGGCTCTTCATGGCGATGTCGCCCATCTGCTTGATCACGGCCTCGGTGCGGTCCAGCGAGGCGGCGTCGGGCAGTTGCACGACGGCGACCACATAGGCCTTGTCCTGCTGCGGCACGAAGCCGGACGGGGTGCGGGCGAACGCCAGCGCCGTCAGCAGCAAGAGGCCGCCATAGACGAACAGCGAGGCGGTAGAGCGGCCAAGCGTCGCCTTCACGCCGCGGACGTATCCGTTCGAGGCGCGGTGGAAGACCTTGTTGAAGGGAACGAACAGCCAGCCCAGCAGGCGGTCGATCAGCTTCTGGAAGCGGTCCTTGGGCGCGTGGTGCGACTTCAGGAGCACGGCGGCCAGGGCCGGCGACAGGGTCAGCGAGTTGACGGCCGAGATGATCGTCGAGATGGCGATCGTCAGGGCGAACTGGCGGTAGAACTGGCCCGACAGGCCGGTGATGAAGGCCGTGGGGATGAACACCGCGCAGAGCACCAGGGCCACGGCGATGATCGGGCCGGTGACCTCGCTCATCGCCTTGCGGGTGGCTTCGGGCGGCGAGAGGCCGTTCTCGATGTGGCGCTCGACGTTCTCGACCACGACGATGGCGTCGTCGACGACGATGCCGATCGCCAGCACCAGGCCGAACAGGGTCAGCGCGTTGAGGCCGAAGCCCAGCAGCAGCATGATCGCGAAGGTGCCGATCAGCGACACCGGCACGGCCAGCAGCGGGATCACCGAGGCGCGCCAGCCCTGCAGGAAGATCACCACCACGATGACCACCAGGATGATGGCCTCGATCAGGGTGTGGACCACCGAATCGATGCTTTCCTGCACGAAGGCGGTCGTGTCGTAGATGATTTCGTAGTCGACCCCCTCGGGGAAGTCCTTCTTCAGCTCCTTCATGGTCTTCTTGACCTCGGCCGCCATCTCCAGGGCGTTGGAGCCGGGGCGCTGGAAGATCGGCACGGCGACGGCCGACTTGTTGTCCAGCAGGGAGCGCAGGGCGTAGTTGTTGGCGCCCAGTTCGATGCGGGCCACGTCGCCCAGGCGGGTGATCTGGCCGTCGGCGCCCGAGCGGATGATGACGTTGCGGAACTGGTCCTCGTCGGTCAGGCGCCCGGGGGCGTTGATCGACAGCTGGAATTCGGCGCCCGAGCCGGCGTTGGGCGGCGCGCCCAGCTGGCCGGCGGCCACCTGCACGTTCTGCTCGCGCAGGGCCCGCACGACGTCGCCGGCGGTCATGCCGAGAGCCGCGACCTTCTCAGGATCCAGCCACACCCGCATGGAGTAGGCGCCGGCCCCGAAGATCTGCACGTCGCCCACGCCGTCGATGCGCTTCAGGCGGTCCCGCACGTTCAGCTGCGCGTAGTTGCTGAGATACAGCATGTCGTAGCGGTTGTTGGGCGAGATCATGTGCACGACCAGGGTCAGGTCGGGCGAGGCCTTGTTGGTGGTCACGCCGATGCGCTGCACCTCCTGGGGCAGTTTCGGCAGGGCCTGGGCCACGCGGTTCTGCACCTGCACCTGAGCCTTATCCAGGTCGGTGCCCAGGGCGAAGGTCACGGTCAGGATCATGGCCCCGTCCGAGGCCGACTGGGACGACTGGTAGATCATCCCCTCGACGCCGTTGATGGCCTGTTCGAGGGGCGAGGCCACGGTCTCGCCGATCACCGACGGGTTGGCGCCCGGATAGGCCGCGCGCACGACGACCGTCGGCGGCACCACCTCGGGGTACTCGCTGATCGGCAGGTTGGGCAGGGCCACGAGCCCCGCGATGAAGATGACGATGGACAGCACGGCGGCGAACCGCGGTCGTCCGACGAAGAATTTTGCGAAATTCATGGGAGGCGTCCGGGGAGGGGAGGGACGTAAGAGGTCGTTCCCTCCCCCTTGATGGGGGAGGGGAAAGTGCAGTGGGGCCGCCCTCGTCCTTCGACAGGCTCAGGATGAGGGCTACTTTCGCGAAGGGCGGATCAGTCGAAACCCTCATCCTGAGCTTGTCGAAGGACGGGGGTTTCGCGCTCCGCCGTCAGTTCTGGCTCGTGCTCGTGGCCACCGCGGCCACCTTCCGCGGGCCGACTTCCAGCTGGCCCAGATCCGCGGCTTCCGTCTTCACGGCCACCGGCGACACGGCGTCGCCGGGCTTGACCTTCTGCAGGCCGCCGACGATCACCCGGTCGCCGGGCTTGAGGCCCTGGCGGATGACCCGCAGGTTGCCGGCCAGCGGACCCACCTCGACCGGGCGGTACTGGGCCTTGTTGTCGGCGCCGACCACGATGACGTAGCGCTTGCCCAGATCCGTCGCGATGGCGCGGTCGGGGGCCAGGGCCACCGTCTGGCTGGCGGCGCTGACCAGGCGGATGCGGGCGAACAGGCCCGGCGTGAACTTGCCGTCGGCGTTGGCGAAGATCGCCCTGCCGCTGATCGTGCCGCTCTTGGCGTCCAGGGCGTTGTCGATGAACGACAGCTTGCCCTCGTGCGGATAGCCGTCCTCGGTCATCAGACCCATATAGACCGGGCTTTCCTTGCCGCGCTCGGCGGCGGCGTACTTCAGGAAGGTCTGCTCGTCGGCGCTGAACGCGGCATAGATCGGCGCGTCGGAGACCACGGTGGTCAGCATGTCGGCCTGGGTGACCAGGTTGCCGCGGGTGATGCGGGCCTTGGAGACGCGGCCGTCGATCGGCGAGACGACCTTGGTCCATTCCAGGTTCAGGCGGGCGGTCTGCAGGGCGGCCTGGGCGGCGGCGAGGTTGGCCTGGGCGGCCTTCTCTTCCGAGGCCAGGCGGTCGAACTCGCTGCGGGCCAGGGCGTTCTGGTCGATCAGCCGCTGGCCGCGCTCGCGGTTGACGACGGCCAGGTCGAGACCGGCCTTGGCGCGGGCCACTTCGGCCGAAGCACGGGCGGCCTCGGCCTGGAACGGGCGCGGGTCGATCTCGAACAGCACCTGGCCCTTGCGGACATAGGCGCCTTCGGCGAAGCGGACGGCGTTTACATAGCCGCCGACCCGGGGCCGGATGTCGACGGTGTCGACCGCTTCCAGGCGGCCGGTGAAGTCGTCCCACTGGCGCAGCGACTTGAAGGCCACGTCGGCGACGGTGACCTGCACGGCGGGGGCGGGGCCCTGTTCGGGCTTGGCCTGGGCGCTGCAGGCGGTGAGGACCGCCAGCGCGGCGAGGCCGGCGAAGGTGTTGATGGCTTGGCGCATCGGAAGACCTGTCGAGAAAGACGCCCGGGGAATGGGCGGACGGGGAGGGACGCCGGGGAGGCGGTACGCTTGGGACGACTATTCCCAGGTCGGCGGACGGTAGGGCCGCGACGACCGGGTGCGGGGCTTGGGCGCGGCGGCCTTGCCGATCCAGCGCTGGATCGATCGGCCATGGCGGGCGGCGCTGGCTAGCCACCCTGTGGAGAGGCATGCCGTGGCGGCTTCGGGGGCGGCGGTGATGTCGCTCGCGTTCGGCATGGCTTGCGCTCCGTTCAAGGGGTAAGAGGGTGAGAAATGTCGCAGGGTCTGTTGCTTGACTTGGCTCGGCGGAATGACGATTTAGGATGTGACGATACCGTTCGGTATCACTCCCTGGCGGAGAGATACTGACCGGTAACTCTCACGTCAAGGCGAGGTGCTACGAAAATGGCTGCGAGAAAATCTGGGGAGGTCGGCTCGGGGGAGCTGGGAGCCGGGACGGCGTGCGCGCCGGACGGCCCGCCGGCGTCCAAGAGGCCCGCCCGCGACCGGATCTTCGAGACGGCCCGCGAGCTCTTCTACCAGCACGGCATCCGGGCCGTCGGCGTCGAGGCCATCGCGGCCGAGGCCGAGGCCACCAAGATGACGCTGTACCGGAACTTCCCGTCGAAGGACGAGCTGGTCGCCGAGGTCCTGCGCGAGCAGGAACGCGAATACTGGGCCTGGTGGGACGGCGTGACGGCCTGCTGCTGCACCGATCCGCGCGCCCAGCTGGAGGCGATCTTCGACGCCTTCGAGACCAAGGCCTGCGACATGAACGTCCACGGCTGCCCGCTGTCGAACGCCGCCATCGAGCTGCACGAGGAGAACCACCCGGCCCAGCAGGTGTCGGTGAACTACAAGCGCTCGCTGCACGGCCGGCTGATCGACCTGTGCCGCCGCGCCGACGCCGCCGACGACGAGCTGGCCGACGCCCTGATGCTGCTGATGGAGGGCGCCTACACCGCCCGCGTCACCCTCGGCGCCGACGGCCCGGCCCGCTCGGTCGCCCGCGCCGCCCGCAGCCTGATCCGCGTGCACCTGGGCGAGCGGTAGACCCCCTCAGTCGCTCCGCGACAGCTCCCCCAGAGAGGGAGCATCTGCGGCGATAGATCCTCCCCCACTGGGGGAGGTGGCCCGGAGGGCCGGAGGGGGCGTTTTCAGCTTCCGCTGACTTGGACGTTCCTTCCCCCTCCGTCGCCTCTCCCCTCAGCGATAGGGTCCCAGCTTCGCCGCCAGCCCGCGCGCCCCGGCCACGGCATCGGCCCAGGTCACCTCGAACCCGGCCTCGTCGCCGTAGTAGGGATCGGCCACGGCCTCTCCGGCGCGCCCGTCCACGTGATCCAGCAGCAGGCTCAGCCGCGCCCGGCCGCCCGCCGGCGCCAGTCGCTTCAGGTTGCGCAGATTGTCCAGATCCAGCGCCACCACGTGGTCGAAGCGCTCGAAGTCGGCCGCCGTCACCTGCCGCGCGGCGTAGTGGCCGATCTCCACCCCGTGCCGCCGCGCCGTCGCCTGCGCCCGCCGATCGGGCGGATCGCCCGCGTGCCAGCCGCCCGTGCCGGCCGAATCCACCAGGACGTCCAGGCCAAGCCGCTCGGCTTCCAGCCGGAACGCGGCCTCGGCCAGCGGCGAGCGACAGATGTTGCCCAGGCAGACGAAGAGTACGGAAACGGTCATGCCCAAGCGCTACGGCCAAACTCGCCGCGCCGACAACCCAGATTTTTCAGGAGTATCTTCAAGGAGAAGAAGAATGGCGCGCCCGGAACGATTCGAACGTCCGACCCTCAGATTCGTAGTCTGATGCTCTATCCAGCTGAGCTACGGGCGCGCATTTCTTGGCAAGACGACTGGCGCACCCGACACGATTCGAACGTGTGACCTTTGCCTTCGGAGGGCAACGCTCTATCCAGCTGAGCTACGGGTGCATCCGCCTTGCGGAAGCGCGGTCTTAGCCGAAAGCCGCGCTCGCGCAAAGGGTTTTGGTCAGCCTTTCGCCAGATAGACGAAGCGGATCACGAACAGCGCCGCCAGGACGACGAGCAGCCAGTCGCCCTTGCGCAGCTTGCCGGTCACGGCCTTGAGCACCGCGTAGCTGGTGATGCCGAACGCCAGGCCGTTGGCGATCGAGAAGGTCAGCGGGATGGTGATCACCGTCAGGAAGGCCGGGATGGCCACGGTGGGGTCGGCCCAGTCCACTTCCGCCAGCGAACCGATCATCAGCGCGCCCACCAGCACCAGGGCCGGAGCCGTGGCGGCGGCCGGGATGGCCTGCACCAGCGGGGCGAAGAACAGGGTGATCAAAAAGAGGATCCCGACCACCACGGCGGTCAGGCCCGTGCGGCCGCCGGCGGTGACGCCCGAGGCGCTCTCGATGTAGCTGCAGACGGTGCTGGTGCCGGCCGCGGCGCCGATCATGGTGGCGGCCGAGTCGGCGGTCAGGATGCGGTTGAGGCGCGGGATGGTGCCGTCGGGCTCGACGAGGCCCGCCTTCTTGGTGACGGCCACCAGGGTGCCGACGTTGTCGAACAGATCGACGAACAGGAAGACGAAGATGATCTCGAGCAGGGCGATGCCCATGCCGCCCTGCAGGTGCAGGGCCGCGCCGACGTCCATCTTGAACATGGTCGCCGAAAGGTCCGACAGGCTGTAGGCGCCCGGCGTGAACTTCGACAGGCCCAGCAGCCAGCCGGCGATCGCGGCCAGCAGGATGCCGATCAGGATCGCGCCCTTCACCCGCCAGGCCTGGAGGGCGGCAATGAGGACAAGGCCGATCAGGGCCAGGGCCGCCGACGGCGTGGTCAGGTCGCCCAGGGCCACGGCCGTGGCCGGGTTGGCGACGATGACGCCGGCGCTTTTCAGGCCGATGAAGGCGATGAACAGGCCGACGCCCGCGGCGACCGCCGAGAACAGCGGCCGGGGGATGGCCGCCACGATCATCTGCCGGATGCCCGCCACGGTCAGGATCAGGAAGGCCACGCCCGAGATGAACACGCAGCCCAGCGCGGTCTCCCACGGCACGCCCATGCCCTTGACCACGGTGTAGGTGAAGTAGGCGTTGAGGCCCATGCCCGGCGCCAGGGCCAGCGGATAGTTGGCGATCAGGCCCATCAGGATCGAGCCGAGGCCGGCCGCCAGGCAGGTGGCGGCGGCCACGGCGGCGATCGGCATGCCGGTCTCGCTGAGGATCGCGGGATTGACCACGACGATGTAGGCCATGGTCATGAAGGTGGTGAAGCCGGCCAGCACCTCGGTGCGGACGTTGGTCCCCAGGGCCTGCAGCTTGAAGAGACGTTCGAGCATGACTTAGCGGGCTCCAACCTTGGGCAGGGCCAGCGCGCGGCGGTCCCAGTTCTTGACGAGATCGCGGGCGACGACGCCCCCGACCAGGAATTCGGCTTCGAAGGCGGCCTTGGCCCCGTCGTCGTGCAGCACGCGCGGGAAGGTCGGCTCGCCCAGCGGCGGGCGCGTGTAGTTGCTGGCGGTGCGCAGCACCAGGACCCGGCGCCGGTCGATGCGGCCGCTGTCGGCATGGGCGTCGAGCACGTCGAGGATCCCCTGGTCTTCGCAGTCGCTCATGGTGAAGGTCCCCGCGCCGTCGGTCCAGAGCTTGACCCAGTCGCGGGCCCACTGGGTGCGATGCGTCCCGTGCCAGAAGCGCACCGCGCCCAGGGCGTCGCCTTGCAGCACGAACGGTGGGCGCTGGCCTTGCGGCTCCTTCACATAGCCGGCGCGCAGCTTCTGAAGGTCGGGGTTGTCGGGCAGAACGACGCCCTTGGTCAGGTCGTAGGCCCAGTCGACCAGGCCGCGATCCAGGGTCCAAACCATGGCGCTGGAGCCTTCGGCCTTGCCCTTCACGTTCGGGCGGTCGGCGTCGTTGGAATAGAGGCCGTAGGGCCAGTCGGCCGGGATCTCGCGGTCGTCGACCTCGTAGATCGGGTCGGCGTCGACGACGTAGCGCGCCCAGGCGGCGCTGCCGACCGAAGCCGAGGCCGGATCGACGCCGGCGATGCCGCTGACGATCCAGTAGGCCTTGGTGAGGTCGAACTGGTTGGACAGGATCAGGGCCGCCACGCTCTCACGGGTGCGGCCGCGCATGTCGCTGACGATCGCCAGCACGCCGTCGTCGGAATAGCGGGCGACGTGGCGGATGCCCGGCACCTTGATCTGCCGCTTCAGCGGCCAGCCCTCGACCCAGGGCTGGAACTCGCCGGCCACGTCGCCGGTGTCGGCGCCGATCTCGAAGGTGGTGACGACCACAACCTTGATCGGGATCGGCTTGCTCGCCGCCAGGGCCGGCGCGGCCGCGCCGAAGAGGGCCGCCCCCAATACGGTCGCGAGAGCGACCAATGTTCTAAGAATCCAAGCCCGCATGCCTGCCCCGCTACTTCAAAAACGGCGCGAAAATCGTCGGAAGCGGCGGGGGATGCAACAGCTTCGCCGCCGGGCCTTCCTGCGTCGGCGCGCGCGGGGCTAGGGTGCGCGCGAATCGACCACGGAAAGCCCTCTCCATGCGTATCGTCCCGATCTTCGCCCTGACCTGCGCCGCCCTGCTGGCGCCCCTGGCGAGCCAGGCCGCCGAGCACCTGGACGCCGCGCCGCGCACCGCCGTGGTCAGCGCCTTCCCGCCGGAGATGGCGGCGCTGGAGGCGGCGACCTCTGGCAAGAAGGAATTCACGGCCGCCGGCGCGCGCTTCGTCACGGGCACGCTGGAGGGCAAGCCGGTGGTGCTGTTCCTGTCGGGGATCAGCATGGTCAACGCGGCCATGACCACCCAGGCCGCGCTCGACCGCTTCCACGTCACCCGCATCGTGTTCTCGGGCGTGGCCGGAGGGGCGGATCCGGCGCTCGAGGTCGGCGACGTGGTGGCGCCGGAGACCTGGGCCCAGACGTCAGAGATGGCCTATGCTCGCGAGGTTCCGGGCGGCTTTGCGCCGACGCCGGGTCTGGTCAGCGACCTGCCCAATTTCGGCATGATGCATCCGCGCGCGGTGACGGTGACGCAGGATCCGAAGAAGCCGGAGGACCGGCTGTCGTTCGCCGCCGATCCCGAGCTGATCGCTCTGGCCCGCAAATCGGTGGAGGGTCTGGCCCTGAAGCGCTGCGCGGCCGACCAGTGCCTGACCAAGCCGCCCAAGGTGGTGGTCGGCGGGGCCGGCGGCTCGGGCCCGGTGTTCGTCGACAACGCCGCCTTCCGCGACTACGCCCACAAGACCTTCGGCGCCCGCGTGCTCGACATGGAAAGCGCCGCCGTGGCCCAGGTGGCCTATGTCAACAAGACCCCGTTCATCGCCTTCCGCAGCCTTTCGGACCTGGCCGGCGGCGACCCGGCGACGAACCAGTTCCCGGTGTTCCTGCGGCTGGCGGCGGACAATTCGGCGACGGTGGTGCGGGCGTTTGTGAAGGCGTTGCCCTGAAGATGCTCCCCCTGAAGGGGGAGCTGTCGGCAAAGCCGACTGAGGGGGAAGTGATAGCGGCGCCTCAGCAGCCGCTTCCCCCTCCGGCCCTACGGGCCACCTCCCCCTTCAGGGGGAGGATCTTTAGGTCCTCAACGGATCCTTGGCGTTCGGATCGCCGTAGGTCAGCGACACGAACACGTCCTCCAGGTCCGGGTCCTCGGTGGCGATGTCCTTGATCGACACCCCGGCCGCGCGCACGGCGGCCAGCACGTGCTCGACGCTCGACTGGCCGGTGCGGTAGCTGACCGAGAAGGCGCCGCCGGCGCGGCCCTTGGTGTCGAAGCCTTCCAGCGCCGGCGGCGTCGCCAGCGGGCTATCCGGCGTCACCACCACGTTGCGGATGTCCATCCGGCCCAGCAGCGTCGGGGTCGGCTCGCACACCACCACCTCGCCGCGGTTGACGATGGCGATCTGGTCGCAGAGCTCTTGGGCCTCTTCCAGGTAGTGGGTGGTCAGCACGATGGTCACGCCCAGCTCGTGCAGGCCCTTCACATATTCCCACAGCTGGCGGCGCAGCTCGACGTCGACGCCGGCGGTCGGCTCGTCGAGGATCAGCACCGGCGGCTGGTGGACCATGGCTTTCGCCACCATCAGGCGCCGCTTCATGCCGCCCGACAGCTGGCGCACGTAAGCATTCGCCTTGTCGCCCAGACCGAGCGCATTGAGCAGTTCGTCGGTGCGGCGCTCGCTCTTGGGCACGCCGTAATAGCCCGCCTGCACTTCCAGCGACTCGCGCGGCGTGAAGAAGACGTCGGCGGCCAGCTCCTGCGGCACCACGCCGATGGCGGCGCGGGCGTCGCGCGGGCGCTCGTCGATGTCGCGGCCCCAGATCTTCACCGTGCCGCTCGACTTGCGGGTCAGACCGGCCAGGATGTTGATGAAGGTCGACTTGCCCGCGCCGTTCGGACCCAGGAGGCCGAAGATCGAACCGCGCGGCACCTTCAGGTCGATGCCGTTCAGCGCGCGCTTTTCCGGCGCCGTCTTGGTGGCGGGATAGGTCTTGAACAGGCCCTCGGCTTCGATCGCGTAGGCAGGCAGGTCCATGAAGCGTCCAATCGGGGGCCGAAGGCCTTGAAAACAGGGGCGTGCGCGGCTTCGTCGAATTGACGCGGCGCCGACGCGTCGCATAGGTATGCCTCGTTCGCCGCCTAGCCAAGGCCGCGCTCAGAATTCGAAGGTAGTTCCCCCATGGCCAAGGCCAAGTCCGAAGCTCCGACCGCCCCCACCGCCATGGACGTCGCCGTCAGCGCCGGCCCGGCCCCGGAGATCGTGCACGTTCATTCGCACCGCATCGCCTGCGACGGCGTCGGCGGCGCGCTGGGCCACCCGCGCGTGTGGCTGGAGATGGGCGCGGCCGGCTCGGTCGACTGCCCCTATTGCGACCGCCGCTTCATCGCCGCCGAGCATGCCGGCCACGACGAGGACGAGTGCCTCGCCCCCGGCGTCTACGAAGGCCCGAGCGGCCACTAACGCGTGGACGATTCCAGCCTGACCGGCCCGCGGGCCGAGACCCTCGCCAAGGCGTGGGAAGCCGCCGAATGGCCGCACGACCCGCCGGTCCTGCGCGCCATCGCCATGCCGTCGGACACCAACCCCGAGGGCGACATCTTCGGCGGCTGGCTGCTGTCGCAGATGGACCTGGCCGCGGCCTCGATCGCCTTCCACCGGGCGGCCGGCCGCTGCGCCACCATCGCCGTCGACGGCATGGTGTTCATCAGCCCGGTGTTCGTCGGCGACGAGGTCAGCCTGTTCGCCCGCATCGTCCACACGGGCCGCACCTCGCTGAAGGTCGAGGTCGAAGCCTGGCGCCGCCGCCGCGACGGCGAGAAGGCCCACAAGGTGACGCAAGGCGTATTCACGTTCGTCGCCATCGGCGAAGATCGCAAGCCGCGTCCGCTGCCTTGATTGGATGCTCCCCCTGAAGGGGGAGCTGTCGGCGAAGCCGACTGAGGGGGAAGTTGTAGCGGCGTCTCAGCAGCCGCGGGGGGGGGGGGGCGGGGGGGGGCCCGCCCCGGCCCCCCGCGGGGGGGGGGGGGGGGCGGGCCTGACGCGGCCCCCTCCGGCCCTCCGGGCCACCTCCCCCTTCAGGGGGAGGATTTAAGTCTCACAGCCCCTTGGCCACGCCCTCGCGACGCGGATCCGCGCCGCCCTCGAGCTTGCCGCCGGCGCGCACGATCACCCCGTGCAGGCCCGAGTTCTCGTTCTGGCCTTCCTTGACCATCACGCCGCGCGCCTGCAGGGCCGCGGTCAGCTCGGGGCCGAAGCGGTTCACCTCGCCCGAGAACGTATCGCCGCGCGCCACGAGGTTGGGCAGCGCCACGGCGTCCTGCATCGACAGGCCCCAGTCGAACACGCCGACCATGGCCTTCAGGTTATAGGACAGGATCGCCGAGCCGCCCGGCGAGCCGACGGCGGCCAAGAACTTGCCCTTCTTGTCCAGCACCACCACCGGCGACATCGACGAGCGCGGACGCTTGCCCCCGGCCACGGCGTTGGCGCCGGGCAGGCCGTCCTTGTCGGTCGGTGCGAAGTTGAAGTCGGTCAGCTGGTTGTTGAGGAAGAAGCCGCCGACCATCCGGCCCGAGCCGAAGATGCTCTCGACCGTGGTGGTCATCGACACCACGTTGCCGGCCGCGTCGACGATGACGAAGTGGGTGGTGCCGCCCGGCTCGATCGTCGAGTCCGGGCCGACCTTGGGCGCGCCCTTGGGCAGGCCGAAGCTCGGGGCCGGGCCGGCCGTCTCGCCGATCAGCTTGGCGCGCTCCTTCACATAGGCCGGCTCCAGCAGGCCTTCGACCGGCACGGTCACCTTGCCCGGGTCGCCGACATAGCGGTCGCGGTCGGCGTACATCACCCGCTCGGCCTCGGCGATCTGGGTCCAGGCGATCGGGTCCTTGGGGCCGCGCTTGGAAATGTCGGTGTGCTCGAGCATCAAGAGCGCCTGCAGCAGCGACACGCCGCTCGACGACGGGTTGGGCACGCAGACGCTGTAGACCTTCCACGGCCGGCAAAGGGCGTCGGCGCTGCGCGGCTTGTAGGCTGCAAGGTCGGCCAGGGTCATGGCCGAGGGGCGCTCGCCCTCGTGCAGCTTGGCGACGATCGCTTGCGCCAGCGGGCCTTCATAGAGCGCCGAGGGCCCCTCGGCGGCCAGGCGGCGCACGGTGGCGGCGTAGGCCGGGTTCTTCAGGATCTCGCCCGCCTGGTAGCGCTGGCCGTCCGGCTTGGTGAAATAGGCCGCCGCGTCGGGCGTCTGGCCTTGCGGCGAGCGGCCGTTGATCATCGAAGCCAGGCGCGGGCTGACGACGAAGCCCTGGTCGGCCAGCTTCTCGGCGTCGAGGAACAGGCGGTCCCAGCCGATGGCGCCGTGCTCCTTCTGGGCCTGGGCCAGCATGGCCACCGCGCCCGGCACGCCGGTCGAGCGGCCCGACAGCACCGCCGAAATGAACGACACCGGCTTGCCGTCCTCGCCCAGGAACAGGGCGGGCGTCGCGCCGGCCGGGGCGGTCTCGCGGCCGTCATAGGCGGTCACCTTGCCGGTCTTGGCGTCGTAGAAGACCATGAACGAGCCGCCGCCCAGGCCCGAGCTCTGCGGCTCGACGAGACCCAACACCGCCTGCACGGCCACCGCGGCGTCGGCGGCCGAACCGCCTTCGCGCAGCACCCGCAGGCCCGCTTCCGTCGCCAGCGGATTGGCCGAGGCCACCATGCCGCGCGGGCTGTAGGCGGCGGCCGCGCCGGACGTCTGCGGCGCGGTCCTGGGGGCGGTCGCCGTCGCCTGAGGCTCCAGCGCGGTCGCGCAGCCGGCGATCCCTCCGCAAGCGGTCAGGACGGCGAGGGCGGCGAGAACGGGCAGGCGCATGGGCGGATCCTTACAGGCGGGCGGACATCGGGCGCGAAACGGGCCGTCCGGCGCGTCGGAAATCCGACTCGGACGACGGAGATTCGACGAACCATGCCCCCGACGCCGCCACCACGCTCGCGAAAAATCGCCGCCGCGCGCCCCTGCGACATCTTTTTCACGCCACCAAACCCTTGTGCGCCAAGGGATCGTGCAGTTATCCACCGAACTTGGCGACTTTCTTGCGACAAGACGCTTGCGCACCCCAGGGGTACGGGGTATCTCCCCCGCCTCGCCGCAAGGCAGTGCGCGCCCGTAGCTCAGCTGGATAGAGCATCAGACTACGAATCTGAGGGTCGGACGTTCGAATCGTTCCGGGCGCGCCATTCTTCTTCTCCATACCGCGAGCTTCGATGATCGCCGTGGTTTCGCCGGACACGGCGGCCAGGGTTCGAAGCCGGTCGGTCCGATTTCCTCCATGATCTGGATATCCCCCGTCGAAAGCGCTTCGACGCGTTGAGGCGTGGTGCGCCGTCTTCCGTGCTGAGGCGCGGCTTGGTCGCCTGGGCGAGGCGGGCGGGATCGGGGGGCGTGAGGCTTGATCCCAGGCGCTCGACGGCGTCGCGGGGCGGCCGATTTCGATTGCTATCGGCCTGTCCGCCGCTATGAATTCGAACGCTCGACGTGCACTCGGGAATGGCTTGCAAAGTCGGGTTTCTGGGGCGCGGCGCTGACATTCAAGTTGCTTACCGAGCCTTGCAGAGGGGCTCGGCGACGATCGCCATGTGGGTCACGATAATATGCGCCTGAAGCGTCCGACTCGATTTTGGCCAACCAGCTCTGCAAAATCCTCCGGCTCGGACCTTCCTTCCATTTCCGATCCTCACGCCATGGATCCTCATCCCGAGCGGCTGGCCGACAGGATCCGCGCCGGCGAGGCCGCTTTCGCCGCGCATGACGTCCAGGCCATGGCGACGGCTTTCTCCATCGCGAGCGCTCTTGTCGACAAGCGAACGCTGACGGAGGAGGTCGAGCGCCGCTATGCGGATCTGGGCGTCCGGCTGCGCGATCTTGGCCAGCCCGAAGCGGCCCTGGGCGGCTTCACGGTGGCGTTCGGGGTTGTCGCCACCCCGAGACTGGCCTCCGAAATCCTGATCATCCTGGTACATTCCATCCGCGACAAGCCGCGGATCAAGGCCTTCATCGAGAGCCTGCCGCCCGAACTGGAGACGGATCCCGTCGTCAGCCTGCTGTTGGCCCGGGGCTATTTCCTGATCGGCGATCTGGTCACCGCCGCCGGCCGCCTGGCCCGGACCGACATGTCGTCGATCGGCCTCAACCCGTTCTTCATGCAGCTGCATGTCGACACCCACGCCGAGATCCTGTGGGCGCTGGGCGACGTCGTGACGTCGCTGGGCGGCGATCCGCTGGGCGGCGGTCTGGTGCCGGCCTTGCGCGAGGCGTCGATCGCCCGCGGCCTGCGCGACCTCCAGCCCGAAGCGTTCGACGCCGCGCTGCGGCGGCTGGTGTTCGTCGGCCAGCCGCACGAGCGTCACGATCCGGCCCTGGTCGCCCGCGCGGTCGCCGGGATGACGGGGGCGACCGCGATCCAGAACATGCCGATCGCGCTGCGGCTGCTGGTGTCGCTGTGCGAAACGGCGCTGGCCGTACGGCTGGCGGACGCCCTGGCCGAAACCCCGGCTCGCCTCGATCCGGACTACATCAAGTCGCTGGTGCGCCTGGGCGAACAGACCGGCGAGGCCCGCTGGGAAGAGCAGGCGCGGCGACTGTCGGCTCTCAGCGTCGAGGCCGGCCGGCAGACCTGGGACAATCCCAAGAACCAGGTCCGGGCGCTAGAAGTCGCCGCGCGCCATGGCAAGGCCGAGGGCCTGGAGCCGGGCCAGCCTGGTCTCCTGCCGCGTACGCCGACGTCGGGCTTGCCCGCGGGCGAGGGCCGCCACCTGTTCATCGGCCTCTTCGGGCAGTTGCGTTACCAGCAGCAGAACCTGCCGCGTCTCGCGCGCCACCTGATCGGCCAGGCCGAGCGCTTCAAGGCCGCGGGCGGGATCGTGTCCACGGGGCTGAGCACCTGGGAGACGTCGGGGCAACGTCCCTTGCTGGACCACAATCCGCTGGTGTTCCTGCTGGAGGTCCTGCCGCAGGCGCTTGGGCCCGCCCTGCAGGCGACGGGGGTCCCGACCCTGGGCGCCGCCAAGGCGCACCTGCCGAACACGATCGCCAAGATCCTTTCGCAGAGCGCCGCCGAAGAGGCGATCACCGACGCCTATCTGACCAACCTGCTCGGCTTCGAAATGCCGGCGAACATCGGCCAGACGGACGCGTTCATGAGCTCGGACGGCGCGGCCCTGCGCCGCGTGTGCGGGAACGACGATCACTACGTCAACCAGGGCAAGATGTGGAACCGTCTCGCCGGCCTGCGCCCGCTGATCGAGCGCGCCGAACGCGAGACGGGCGCGCCGGTGACCCACGCGGTCCTGGTGCGCAACGACCTGAATTTCCTGTCGGAAGCGATCGGCGCGCGGCTGGACGAGCTGGTGGGCGAGGCGAGGGCGAACGTCGCCTATACCGACCAGGACGTGCACGCCCACTACATCGAGGGCCTGGGCGACCGCTACATCCTGTGCGACCGGCCGGCGCTCGACCGCATACTCGACGGCAATCGTCTGATGCAGCTGGCCGCCGAGGGGCGTGGGATCAGTCCCGAATACATCAAGCGGTTCACCGCGCACGAATTCCTGGGCTCGATCCTGTTCGAGCACGCCGCCAAGGTTCGGACCGTGGCGCCCTGGGAAGTCCCGATCGAGATCTATCGGGGCCGCCGCGGCAAGGACGAGCTGCGCGAAGAGTTGCTTGCGGACGCGGCGGGGGCTTGCCCGGCCCCGCTGAAGCAGGCCATAGCCGAACTGTTCCAAGAACAGCGCAACCCCGCGTGATCGCCATTGACGTTGAGAGTTATGAACATCATCGCGCATCGAGGTTACTGGTCGTCGCCGCCGGAGAAGAACAGCCGGGAGGCGTTCCACCGCGCCTTTTCCCTGGGCTTCGGGGTCGAAACCGACCTGCGTGACCGAGACGGAGAGGTCGTCATCAGCCACGACCCCGCCGGGGCGGAGGCGATGACCTTCCAGGCCTTTCTCGACATCTACAAGAGCTATCCGAGCGCCGGGACCCTGGCCCTGAACATCAAGGCCGACGGCCTGGCCGGGATCGTCAAGGCCGTGCTGGAGGCCAATGGCGTCACCGACTACTTCGTGTTCGACATGTCGGTGCCCGACAGCCTGCATTACCTGCGGGCTGATCTGACGACCTACAGCCGGCGCAGCGAGTACGAGCCGCCCGGCCCTCTGGATCACAAGGCCGCCGGCCTCTGGCTGGATTGGTTCGGCGAGGGGTTCGCTCCGGTCGATGGGATCGAGGCCTGCAGGACCTCGGGCAAGGCGTTCTGCCTGGTTTCCCCGGAGCTGCATGGGCGAGACCATGAAACCGCCTGGGCGGCTTGGCGGGCCGCCCTGGACGTCGCCGTTCCCGGCGCGGCGCTTTGCACCGACGTGCCCGAAGACGCCGACCAATTCTTCAACAACTCGGCCAGTCCAATTCGATGATCAAAGCAATCTTGTTCGACATGGACGGCGTTCTCATCGACGCCAAGGATTGGCACTACGAGGCGCTGAACATGGCCCTCGACAATTTCGGGATGGCCATCGATCGCGACGCCCACCTGGCGACCTATGACGGTCTGCCGACGCGGACGAAGCTCGAGATGCTCAGCAAGAGCCGCGGGCTGCCGACGAAGCTGCACAAGTTCATCAACGAGCTGAAGCAGATCCACACCGTCGAGCTGACCTACGCCAAGTGCCGGCCGGTATTCCACCATCAGAAGGCCCTGCGGCTTCTGAAGGAGGACGGCTACAAGCTCGCGGTCTGCTCGAACTCGATCTACAACACCATCGACCTGATGATGAGGCAGTCGCGCCTTGGCGACTACATGGACCTGCTGCTGTCCAACGAGGACGTGACCAAGCCCAAGCCCGACCCCGAAATCTACCTCACGGCCATGCAGCGTTTCGGCGTGCAGCCGCACGAGGCCCTGATCCTCGAGGACAACGACCACGGCATCCAGGCCGCGCGCGCCAGCGGCGCTCACGTGATGGTCGTCGGCACCACGAACGACGTGAACTACGAGCGCATCAGGCAGGCTCTGGACGAAGCCAACCAAGCGAACGCCGGATAATCCCCATGCAGATTCTTGTGCCTATCGCCGGCGAGTCGCCCTTCTTCAAGCCGGAAGACTATCCCTTCCCCAAGCCGCTGATCGAAATCGGCGGCACCCCGATGATCCAGAAGGTCATCGAGAACCTGGCCACGATCTCGGACGAAGCTCACTTCGTGTTCGTGGCCAATCATGAAGACGTGGCGCGCTATTCGCTCGACAGCACCCTGTCGCTGGTGGCCAAGGGCAGCGAGGTCAAGGCGTTGCGCCAGCCCGCCAACGGCGCGCTGTGCTCCTGCCTGATGGCCTCCGACCTGATCGATGAAACCGCGCCGGTGATCATCTCGAACGGGGACCAGGTGATCGACGCCGATCTTCGGCGGATCGTCGCGCACTTCCTGAGCACGGGCGTCGATGCGGGCGTCATCACCTTCCCCAGCGTCCATCCGCGCTGGTCGTACGTGCGCCTGAAGAACAACGCCGAGGTCATTCAGGCCGCGGAGAAGGTGGTGATCAGCCGCGACGCGATCGCCGGCTTCTATTTCTTCCGGACCGCCGGCCTGTTCATGGAGGCCGCCAAGCGCTGCATCATCTCGGGCGCCAGCGTGAACGGGCAGTACTACATCTCGGCCTCGCTGAACGAGCTGATCCTCGACGGCATGACCGTCGGCGCCTACCAGCTCGGGGCGGGCGCCTATCACAGCTTCTATTCACCCGCGAAAATCCAGGAATTCGAGGAAGCCCGACTGATGTCCGCCAACAGCGCCAAGGCTGAGCAGCAGCAGGGTCTGCGCGTGATCATCCCCGCCGCCGGCGAGGGCAGCCGCTTCCGCGACGCCGGCTACGCCAAGCCCAAGCCGTTCATCGACGTGCTCGGTCGGCCGATGATTCAGCATGTCATCGAGAACGTGCTGCCGGCCGGGGCCGAAGCCCACATCATCGTGCGGGCGGAGCATGCGCGCCACGAAACGGAAATGGTCGATTTCCTGCAGGCCGAGGGCTGCGAGGTTCACGAGATCGGCAAGCTGACCGAAGGCACGGCCTGCACCTTGCTGCTGCAGCGGACGGTCTTCGACGACGACCGGCCGATGATGGTCGCCAATTCCGATCAGTGGGTCGATTTCTCGGTCGAGGATTTCGTGGCCGACTGCAAGGCGCGCGACCTCGACGGCTCGATCCTGGTCTTCCGGGATCCCGGGAGGAACCCCAAGTGGTCCTTCGCCAAGGTCAACGAAGACGGGCACGTCACCGAGGTCGCGGAAAAGAAGCCGATTTCCGACCTGGCGACGGTCGGCATCTATCTGTTCTCGAAGGGCTCGGCGTTCGTCGACGCGGCGATCGACATGATCGCCAACAACGACCGGGTGAACAACGAGTTCTACACGTGCCCCGTCTACAACTACATGATCAAGGCCGGAGCCAAGATCGGCGTCTATGAGGTGCCCGCCGGCGCCATGCATGGCCTGGGCACGCCCGCCGACCTGGACGCGTTCATCGCCGGACGGTCCAAGACGGTCGTCGAAGCCTGATCGTCAGGTCCGCGAGGAGCTCCAGATGAAGGTCATCGTGCCTTTGGCCGGTCCGGACTTCGAGCTCGGCGACGGCCGGGTGAAGGCCCAGCTGATCGTCGAGGGGGCGCCGCTGCTGCTCACGACGCTCAAGGGGCGGCGGTGGTATCGCGAGGGCCAGGTCGCCGACGGCGACTTCGCCTTCGTGCTGCGCGACAGCGACGTCACGCGACGTTTCTGGAATGAAGACCTTCGCCACTGGTTTCCCGGGGCGAAGGTGGCTTGGCTTTCGGATTTCACCGGCGGGGCGGCCATGACCATCATGGCCGCGCTGTCGCTGATCGCCCACGAGCCCGGACCCGTCTGCGTCGACCTGGCCGACATTCTGTACGACACCCAGGGCGATCCGGTCCGGCGCTTCGCCGACGAACCCGACCTCGGCGGCCTGGCGCACGTCTTCCCGTCCGACAACCCCGTCTACAGCTATCTCGCCGTGGACGCGGCCGGCGACGTGACCCGCGCCGCCGAGAAGGTCGTGATTTCCGACGCGGCTTCGGCCGGCACCTACTGGTTCCGTGATCCCGCCACCCTGCTGCGCGCGATCGCGCACGGCCTGGACCATCGGGAAGAGCTCACCTTCCGGGGGCTGTTCTTCGTCTGCCCGCTGTACAACGGCGTCGTCGCGGACGGCCAGGCGGTGCGACTCGATCCCGTTGGCGATGTCCGCGACGTGAAGGTCGTCTGAGATCCGACGCTGGTCGCGCGATGCGGGTTTTTGAGGTTTTGCACCTCAAACTAGAAAACATCGTTTTGTGAAATAGCGCCCCCTGGGTAAGCTCGGCGTCCGGAAACACGGTCACGTCGTCGGGGGGCGCATGGTTGATCTGGAGCTGCCGGAAGGCCTGGACCGCACTCCGTTGCAGCCGGAGGATCTGGCGCAGATCCACGAGGCGCTCTGGCGCGCCTACGATGTCGAGGCGTTCGATCTGCGCCTGGGCTTCAAGTGGGGTTTCCGGGTCGACCAGGAAGTCGACGGCGGCGGCGGCAGCAAGAAGGTCTTCGGTCGCCTGCTGGACTGGGCCGAACAGGAGGGCCGCGGGCGTGACCTGCTGGCGCTGGCCTGGACGGGCAAGCCCGGCAATCCCCATCTGCGCGCGGCCGCCGAGCGCCTCCTGCCCGATCTCGAGGCCGCCAAGGCCCTGTACGCCCCCAAGCCCAGCTTCGCGCCGCTGGCGCAGGACCGTCTCGAGGCCCTGGTCAGCAAGCGCTCCAAGATCGTCGACTTCACCCAGTTCCAGGCCAGGCTGACCCGACTGGCGGGCGCGATCTGCAGGATCGAGGACGCCGGCGGGGCGCGGGGGACCGGCTTCCTGGTCGGCCGCCAGCATGTGCTGACCAACTATCACGTGGTCGCCGCCGCCATCGCCGACAGGTCTCTGGGCGCGCGCATCGTCTGCCGGTTCGACTACCGCCGGGACGCCGACATGAACACGACGGCCGGCGTCGAGGTGCGGCTGGCCGAAGACTGGTGCGTGGACAGCCTGCCGTATTCGCAGAGCGACGTGACCGGAGCCGGCGAGCCGACGGCTGGGGAGCTGGATTTCGCGCTTCTGAAACTGGCCGCGCCCGTTTCCGCCGAGCGACAGTCCCTCGACCTGAAAAGCGCGCCCCCGGTCGTGGTCCCGGGCGACGTGGCGCTGGTGGCCCAGCATCCGAGCGGCGATCCGCTGTCGGTCGCCTGTGGCGTGGTGACGGCGTTTCCCGCCAACGGGCTGCGCTATCGCTACAACGTCACGACCGCGCCGGGGGCGTCGGGCTCGCCGGTGCTCAGCGCCGACCTGGACGTGATCGGCCTGCACCACGCCGCCGACCCCGCCCAGGCGCCAAGCTTCAACCAGGCCGTGCCGCTGCATGTGATCGCCCGGACGCTGGCCGGGCGGCTTGATCTGGCGGCGCTGTAATGTCGACGCCTCTGTCGCTGCAGGACGAGGCGCTGCAGAAGATCGTCGCGCGCGCCTACAGCAGTGGGGCGCGGCGGGACTACCTGGCCTTCAACGCCGTCTTCCAAGGCGTCATGGGCGACAGCCTGGGCATGCTCGTCGCCGGCGAAGGCGAACCCATGATCGTGATTGTCGACGGGGCCTTCAGCCTGGTCGAGCAGGAAGGCCCGGACGCCATCCTCAAGATGGTCGAGGGGCTGCTGCTCGCCCTGCCGGGCGATCGCGACCTGCGCGAGTGGGTTCGCGGCCGCAGCCCGGACATGCTGTCGCTGGTGCCGAGAGCCGACTTCCTGGCGGCCGAGCGCGGGGAGCAGGGCGAGCGCGTGGACGGAATCTCCAACGTGCTCGACGGCATCAGGGACAACTGGTCCAAAGAGACCAGGGACCTGGCGCGGAGGGATCTGGGAGCGGTCGACAAGAACCTGCAGCATCTGTACGCCGCCAAGCGGGTGCACGACATTCTTCATAGCGTGCAGACCAGCTCCTATGCGGAGCTCGGGCCGCTGCTGGTGCCGGGCGTGGTTCTCGGTTTCGAGAACGTCTCGAAGATCCGGCTGCACGTGTGGTCGCTGCGATCGGCGCTGACGCAGTTGGAAGAGCAGTTCGTCGCCGCGGCCGACGGCGATCGCGCCTGGATCGACGGGTTCGGCAAGGCGATCGACGAGATCGAAGGCGGCCAGTCCGATCCGGCGGCGCTGCGCGTCGGGCTGTTCAAGCTTCGCGGCATCCTGCGGATCCAGCTGATCGCCTACGACCAGCAGATCGTCGAGGCGGCCGATCGCATTCCATTCCAGGACGTCCTGAAGTTCCTGCAGGACAACGCCAAGCTGGAAGCCTTCTCCGCGCCGGTGGCGGCGCAGGCGCTGGACGCGGCTTCCCACGACCTGATCAACCTCGAAAAGGTGCTGCGCCGGACGCTGTCGCTGCATCGCTACTGGCAAGGTGTCGACGCCGAGCTGTGGGGGCTCGAGCGGGAGCTGGAGGCCAGCGACACCAGCCCGGCCATGCTCAAGGCCCACTGGGACATGCTGACGCCGGCCTTGGACGGCCTTCGAGAGGCCGCGCCGGACATGTGGGACGCCAACATGGACGGGGCCCGGGCCTATGTCGACCAAGGCCTGGCCGATCCCGCGCCCGGCGCGGCGATCAGCGCCATGCGCACCTTCGTCCGCATCGGGCGCCTGCAGTTCTTCGGCGTCGACAAGGCCGTTCTCGACCAGTGCAACCGCATCAGCGCGCTGCGCCGCCCCATCGAAGAGCTGTTGAAGGAGACGTAGATGGCCAGCGCCTTGCGCTACGCCGCGACCCTGTCGCTGCCCGCGGTTCGGGCCCGCCACCTGCGTCTGCTGCAGGGCTGGCACGCACTCGACGATCACAAACGGCAGGAGGAGGCCACGGCGCTGCGTCATACGACGTCGGACCTCGGCAAATGGCTGCAGGATCCGGCCGAGCGCGACACGGCGCAGGGGATCGTCGACTACTGGACCAGCGCCCTGGCCGGCCTGCCCGGCCAGCCGTTTCCCGACCTGCTGCGCCTGGCCGAGGCCGATCCCGGCGCGGGCCCCGCCGTCGAGGCGCGGGCGCGGACGGTCTATGACGAACTGACCTTGGACGAGCAGGACAAGGCGCGCGAGCTGTTCCTGCGGTTGCTGCGGGGGCCGGTCAGGCCCGAGGATACGAACCGCGATCCCGGCCTCGACAATGTTCGGCGACGGTTTCAGGACGCCGGCGTCATCGTCGAGGGGCCGGGCGACGAGGGCCTGGTCATCGCCCACCGGGCGCTGCTGATCGCCAACTGGCCTCAGCTCGACGACTGGAGCGCCGATCATGCGCTCGAAGAGGCGCTGCTGCTGAAGCTGGAGAAGTCCACCGTCCTCTGGAAGCGCTACGGACGCGTGGACGACCTGCTGCAGGGGCACGCCCTCAGCCAGGCGCTGCCCTATCGAGGGCGCTCGCCCGAGATCGCCGCCTTCATCGACGCCGGCCTGGCGCGCCGGGCCGCCCGCCGCATGGCCCTGGTCGGCGGCGCCGCCGCCGCGGTGCTGGTGGCGGGAGGCTTCGTCTGGACGACGATCGAGGCGTTGTCGCTCGATGAGGCAAACAAGACGCTGGTGAAGAACAACACGACGCTGGCGGAGAATAACACGACGCTGAAAAACACGGTCGAGGAGCTCGTCCAATCGCCGGATGCGACCCCGGCGAAGGCCGAAGTCACCAAGGCCACGGAGCCGCCCGGCGTCGAGGGCTACATCTGGATCGGCGGACAGTCGCAGGCGCTGCTGCGACGCTATCCAAGCGGCGAGCGGGTGGCGCCGGGAGGGGTCGTCAAGAACGGCGTCTATCGGGCGCGAGCCAATATCGCGCTTCGGGAAGGCTATCCTGACGAGAACTACAACTCCCGACCGCGCACGGGCGTGGTTGGCGAGGGGGCTTTGCTGACGGCGCTGGAAGACCCCGTCCCGATCTCGCGGCCGACGGGGCCGCAGTACTGGCTGCACGTGCGCCAGGCGATCACGGTCTACATCCAGTACCGCGGGAGACCTGAGCAGGCGGCCGCTCTGCAGCGACGTTTGTTGGATCTGGGATATGACGCGCCATCGCCCGAGAACCGCGGCGACAACCCGGTTCCAGTGGCCCAGGTCCGCTATTTCCACCTTGAGGAGGCGCCTAGCGCAACGCGACTGAGGGCCGACATGGCCCGGGTGCTCGGCGGGGAGGGGGCGCCGGCGAACCCGTCCTGCAAACGTATCACCAACATGCAGCCCGACCGGACCTCTGTCCTGGAGGTCTGGATCGATTTCACGGCCAAGCCGGTCGTCCAGTCGGTCGCCATGCCGGCCCAATCGTGCGGGACGGGGGCGTGAAAGATACCGAAGCGAGCGTCGACGAGTCGCTGGCCCACGGCGGCGCGATCAGGCTGACGCCCTGGGGCAGCGGCCCTAGGGCCGGTAGTCCGGGCGCGGCGGAACGTGCCAGTGCTGCTGGTAGTGGGCGTCGGCCGCGAACGGCGGGGCGCGTCGGTCGCCGGTCCGCCAGTCGCCGAAGGCCTTGGCCCAGGTGGCGGTCTCCTTGGCGTAGGCCCCGCCGCCGCCCAGCCGCACCGTCTGGTACATGATCGTGCGGCGCGGGCGGCTGACGCCCAGGTCTTCCATGGCGTCCAGAAAGATGCGGTCGGCGAAGGCGCGCTGCCCGGGCTCGCCGATCAGATAGAGCCAGTCGTGCAGGACCGCGGCCTTGGCGTGCCGGCCGAACGGCGGGAACAGGCCTCGCGCCGCCGCCGGGATCGAGGCGAAGTCGGTCACATAGCCTTCGGGCACGTCGATCTGCGCCCCCGAGGCCGGATGGATGTAGCGAAAGCCGAAGGTCACGATGGCGCAGGTGCGCCCTTCCTTTTCGTCCTGGCTGTCCAGCACGGCCACCACCAGGGGCTTGGGCATCACCGGCAGATAGGCTTCCAGCCCTTCCTCCACCGGCGGCTGGAGCGTGACGAAGGGCATGGGCTCATCTCCTTGGTCGCCGGCCGGGCGCGTCCCGCCGTCGCGCCGCGCCGCCATCGCGTGTGCATGATGTCGTAAGCAATTCACAGTTGTGTCGCCGGTATTTCAAGCTCAAACTCGAGCTTGGGGGATGCGATGACCAGCAAGGCGGATATCGAAGGCGCCATTCGAGCCGACCCCGTGCGCGCCGAGCAGGCCTTGAAGGCGCTGCAGGCGGGCATGCCGTCGCCCGTGACCTTCGAGGCCCTGAGACCCGTGGCCGACGGCTATGGAATGTCGCTGGAGGGCCTGGTGGCGCTGCAGCTGGAGCGGCGCGGGCTGCTCGAGGCCTATGGCGTCGCGCTGGCCGCGCGGGGGATCGCCGTCGGTCCCGTTCCCGACCCGGACGACGAGCTGGCCTCGCCCGACGAGCAGCGCATCCGCGACTTCGGCGCCTTCGAACGGATCGGCAAGGCCGCGGCCTGCCGGATCGTGCTGGGCGACAACATCACCGGCTCGGGCTGCCTCATCGGACCCAGCCTGGTCCTGACCGCATGGCATGTGATCGCCAGCGCGGGCCCCGACGCCGACAACCCGATCCGCGAGCCGATCAGCGTGCTGTTGGCCGACAAGACGCGGCGCAGCGTCGGCAAGATCAGCCACTACCTGTCGCCCTGCACGCCCGAGGAGTTCGACAGTCAGTTTCCGGCCAACGACGCGGCCTTCGCCGATCGGCACGACGTGGCGCTGCTGCGGCTGAGCCGTCCCGACGGCATGCGGCTGAACTTCCTGCGCGTGCCCGATGCGGCGCCGAAGCTGCGCCGGGAAGCCAACGTGTTCGTCCTGGATTTCCCGAACGGGCGCCCCAACGGCCTGGGCGTGGGCCGCGTCCGCCCGATCGCCGGCTTCAAGGCTCGCATCGAGCATGACAGCGCCACCGACGGCGGCTCGTCCGGGGCCGCCTGCGTCAACACCCGCTACGAACTGGTCGGCATCCACCAGGGGCGATGGGAGCCGGCGCGCCGGCTGGTGCCGCTGAGCCGCTTCCACGGGCCGGTCATGGAGCTGGCGCGCAGCGACGTCGCGCCCAGGTTCCTGTGGTCCCTGACCGATGACCTCGAGGGGCGGCTGGTGATCGGCCGCGATCTCTTCTTCGAGGGCGTGGCGGAGGCCTCGCGTCCGGGCGCGCGCGTCCGCGGCCTGCGGGTCAGCCGCATGAACCCCACGGCCGGAACGGCGGGGCTGGCCTTCTCTGCGACGCTGCTGGAGAACCTGCTGGGCCGTGATCCGGGCCGTCACGTCCTGATCCGCCTGGGCTTCGACCAGCCCCTGCAGGACCTGCTCGGGCAGATCCGCCAGCGCGCCGTCGAGGCGGGCCTGCAGCTGGAAGCCGATGCGCCGGCGGAGGGCGCCCGGGCCGGCGACACCACGCCCGAGGCGGCCGCCGGCGATCAGGCCCGGCGCCTGGCGCAGGCCCTGGACGCGGCCATCCTGGCGAGCGGGCCCGAGCGGCTTTTGTGGTTCTTCTTCGAGAACCCGGCCGCCGGCCTGACCGAGGGCGAGCGGATCGCGTTCGAGGCGTTCGTGGGGGCGGCGCTCAGGCAGCCTCGCCTGAGGATGGTGATCGCCGGCTTCGAGACCATCAGCACGCCCGGCGAGGAGTTCGCCGACGCCGGTTCAGGCGCGGGCGAGGGGCCGCCGGGCCTGGTCGTGGAGTACATCGGCCAGCTCTCGCGCCGCGAGGTCGAGATCCTGGTCGTGCGGGCGGCGGACGCCCTGGGCGTCGCGCTCGGCGACGACGGCGTCCCGCAGATCGTCAACCCGGCGATGGACGCCGTGCCGTCGCAGAACAACGTCTTCGACATCGCCCACAGCGTCGAGGTCGTGACCATCGTGCGCCAGCGTCTCGCCGACCGGCGCGCCGCGCAGGAGGCCGGGCGATGAACGTCTCCGACCTGCCGCAGCTGGATGCCGGAGCGCCCTCGCTGACGGCGACGGAGGCCGACCCGGCCGCGGCGATCGCGCTGGCCCGCGAGTACGCGGCCCTCTCGGGCCCCTTCGCGCCGGGAGATGCGTTGCGCGCGGCGGGCGCGTTCGGCCCGGGGCAGCCGCTGGACCTGGCCGTTTCGGTGTCGGCGGCGCTGGCGGCGGCCTGCGACACCGGCGTCGGACAGGCGGGGGCGTGGCTGCTGCGGGCCAGCGAGCGCGCCTGGGACCTGAAGCGGCTTTCCGAGCAGGGCTTGCTGGACGAGGCCAAGCGCCGGCGGCGCGAGCAGGGCGCCGATGCGGCGACGAACGATCTGCTCGACGCGCTCGACGGCGAAGGCGCTTTCTCGGCCGACGCGGTGGCGACGGCCATCGACCAGGCGGAGGCGGACGGCGGCGAGGCTGGCCCGACCCTGCCGAGGCTGGCGGCGGCGCTGGAATGGAGCGGCGGCTTCGCCCCGGCGGCGCCGATGCTGGTGCTGGTCCAGGCGGCCCTGAACCGCGCCGACCAGAAGCGCCGCGGCGACCTGCTGCTGGAAGACGGTTTCCACGGCCGCGCCGACCTGGCCAAGCAGCTGGTCGACTGGATATGCGCCCCGGAGGAGGAGCCAAGCCGGGTCCGGGCGCTCTATGTCAGCGGCCTGCCGGCGATCGGCAAGTCGACGCTGCTGGAGCACGCGCTGCGGGAGGTGGCCGAGCGCGGGGTGAACGTCGTGGTCGCGCGGCTGGACTTCGACCGCGCCAGCCTGGACGTGCTGGACCGCCTGGGGCTGAGCCTGGAGGTCGGGCGCCAGGTGGCCAGCCAGGCGCCGGAGATCGCCGCCGAGTTGCGCAACGCGCGCCTGGAGGCCGTCACCACCCAGGAGGTCGCGTACAAGGGCGGCGGCCGGGGCCGGCTGCCCTATGCCCTGATCGAGGCCATCTCCGCCTATCTGCGCGCCGCCGGACGCCGGCTGGTGATCGTGCTGGATACGCTGGAGGTGCTGCGCGGGCGGGGCGAAACCCATCCACGGCAGCTGTTCGAATGGCTCGATGAACTGCGCGGGGCCGGGCTTGGTCCGATGGCAGTGGTCGCCGCCGGCCGCGAGGCGATCTTGCGGACGGTCGAGGACCGCGTGGCCGTGCCCCTGGTTCTCGATCGGCTGACGGAGACCGACGCCGCCAAGCTGCTGGCCCAGATCCAGGCGCCGCCCGACCTGTGGGGCAAGGTCATCGAGCTCGCCGACGGCGATCCGCTGCAACTGCGCCTGCTGGGCGCGGTCGCGCGGGACGAGGGCGAGGCGGGCCTCGATCGACGGGAAGGCGCTACCGCCACCCTCTACCGAAGCCTGGAATCGCGCCTGGGCGGCCGCCACGGAAAGATCGCGCGCTTCATCCCGCTGTTCCGCCGCTTCGACAGCAGGCTGCTGGCCGAGGTCATCGCCCCGGTCGTCGGCCGCGGGCGCCTGAGCCCGGTCGAGGCGGTCGAACTGTGGGAAGGCCTCAAGGAGCAGACCTGGCTGATCGGGGGGCAGGGCGCCTCCGGCTGGCTGGAGCCTCACCCCGATCTGCGGCGACGGCTGGCGGGCAAGCTCTACGACGAGGGCTCGGGCCTCGCCCGCAAACTGCACAACCGCGCGGCCGTCTGGTTCGCCGGCCAGGAACCGCCCTGGGCCGCGACCGAAAGCCTCTATCATCGGCTGCAGGCCACGCGCTGGGGCGACGACGACGCGCTGCGGGGCATGAACCTGGAGGCGAGCTTCGCCTTCGAGCAGAGCGACCTTGAGGATCTGCCCGGTCCGGCCCGCGACGCGGTGCTCAGGGCTCGGGGCGAGCGAAGCTACGAGGGGCGCGACTATTCCCCCGTCTCGGACGGTCCGGTGTCGGCCGAGGCGGCCGGGGAACTGCGCGGGCTGATCGGTAAGGGCGACCTGGCCGAGGCGCTGTCGTTCTACGAACACGTCTTCGCGCCGGCCTCCATCGATCCGGTCAGCGAAGCGGCCGATGCGGCGCTGGTCCTGCTCTGGCGCACCGGCCGTTGGCGCGACGCGCGGCGGCTGGCCAAGGAACGTGCCTGGTCGCGCCCGTGGGACGAAGCCTTGTTCGACACCTGGCCGGAGGCGGCCCTGGTCCGCCTCGAGATGCAGGCCGAGTTCAAGTTCGCGGACCTGCGCCGCTGGTTCGGCGGGCCGGACCAGAGCCGCGCCGAGCAAACGGCGCGGCTGATCTCCGCCGCCAAGATCAACCTGGCCTACGGCGCCCTGGGCTTCGCCTTGCCCGCTCATTACTTGCCCCGGGGGCGGGCCAACGTCGTCGCCGCCGTGCGGGAACTCTGGGCGCCCCACGGGGCCGAGGAGGATCTGCGGTCCGCGCTCTCGATCGCCCTAGACCGTCGTCGGCGCGTAGATCCGACAGGGGCCGAGCGCGAGACTCCCCTTTTCTCACGAACGCAGGACGCCCGGACGCTGGCGATCCTGTCTCCGTACGACGGTCTCGGGGAGTGGCTGCTGTACGGCCGGCGTGACAGACGCCTGCACGATCTGCTCAACGCGCAGGTCGCGGCGATCCCTGAGTTTGTCAAGATCCGGCACAGTTCCGCCGCCCCGGCCACGACCTTCGCGGCGTTGGGGCTCACGGCGGAGTGGGTTTCGGCCGCCGGCCTGCTGCTGCGCGATCCTGACCTGCGCGCTATCGGCCGCAGCGCCGAGCGCTGGCGCAGCACCGCGGCGGGACGATGGTGCTATTCGCGCCCGCCGCGCGGCTGGCTGCGCGAGAAGGGCCTCGACGCTGTCACCGAGGATCGCCTGGCGGAGCTGTTCAACGCCACCTTTCCGTCAGCCGCCGCGCACGAGCAACTGACCGCCTGGGCCGGCGGCGAAGCCGGGGCGGCACGCGTGCTGCGCCGGGTCAAGCTCGAGCAGTTGAAGAGCGACCTTGCCCGGGAGCCGGCGGAGGCGTCGCACGAGCGCGCCCTGCGCGCGGCCTCCAAGCTTTCGCGGCGATGGATCCCCGCCGCTTTCGTACCCGCGTTGGCGATCCTGGCAATCGAACCTCGAAGGGACGCATAGGTCATGAGCAACAAGTTCGAAGAAAGCCGGGGCAGGCTGGAGAGCCTGCTCCCGCGTTTGGGCAAGGCGGCCGAAAGCCTCGCCAACGGCGGCGGCGAGAACCTGCGCAAGCTGGGCCTTCGGGCCTCCGTGCTCGACGCCGAGGTCGTGGCGCGCGCCCTGGAAGCCAAGCCGGGCAAGCTGGAGAGCATCGGCGTCAACCCCATGGCGCTTGAGGCCATCGTCCGCCTGACGGGGCGCCCGCCGCTGGTCGTGCGCAACAACGCCGTCGTCATCGAGAAGGACCTGCTGCTCGATTTCCCCAGCGGCGTCATCGGGCTGATCAAGGGCGCCGAGCCGGCCATCCCTTCGGTCGGACGCATCGAGTTCGTCAACCACGAGATGGCCTGGGGCGGCACCGGCTGGGTCGTCGACCGGTCGAAGGACGACGCCGTCGTCGTCACCAATCGTCACGTCGCCAAGCTGGTCGCCAAGCGCAGCCTCGACGGCAAGGCCGTCTTCGTCCGTTCGCCCTACACCGGCGTCCGCTACGGCGCGAGCATCGACTTCAACGAGGAGGTCGAGGCCCAGGTCAGCGAGGCCCGCAACGCCGTGGCCACCGCGGTCGAATATCTCGCCGACGACACCGAGGCGGATGTCGCCCTGCTGCGCGTGGCGCGGCCGAGCGGCGTCGACTGGTCCTGGCCCGGGCGTCTGGAACTGGCGGAGAAAGAGGCGGGCCAGGGCGACCTGGTGGCCCTGGTCGGCTATCCCGCCTACGACACCCGCAACGACGTCACGGCCATGGAGCAGTATTTCCGGGGCCTCTATGACGTGAAGCGCTTCGCCCCCGGCGAGATCACCCGTCCCGCCACCGCCGGCATCATCCTCAGCCACGACTGCACCTCGCTGGGGGGCAATTCCGGCTCGGCCCTGATCAGCCTGGAAACCCGCGCGGTGGTGGGCCTGCACTTCGCGGGCGAATACGGCGTTGCCAACAGCGCGGTCTCGGCCGGCACCCTGCGCCGCCTGGCGTTCGGGGGACGCACCACCGTGGCCGGCGCGGTGTTCAAGGAAACCCATGTCGAGGCCGCCGACGGCGTCCACAAGGCCGCGGACCTGAAGGATCGCGGCGGCTACGACCCGGACTTCTTCGGCGTGGGCCTGCCCGTGCCCTGGCCCAAGCTCGAGGCGTCCATCGAGGCGGGGCTGGCCAAGCCCGTCGACGCGCTGGCCGATCGCCCGTACGAGCTGCGCTACACCCATTTCGGCGTGCAGTTCTCGCAGGCGCTGAAGCTGCCGGCGGTCACGGCGGTCAATATCGACGGCGGCAAGGCCGTCCGCATCAAGCGCGGCGACGACAAGTGGTTCGTGGATGCGCGCATCGACCCGGCGTCGCAATACACCGCCAAGCACTATGCCGACCAGGCCATCGACCGGGGCCACATGGTCCGCCGCGAAGACCCCAACTGGGGCGATGACGCCCTGCAGGCCAATTTCGACACCTTCCACTACACCAACTCGGCGCCGCAGCACTCGCTGCTGAACCAGGGCAAGACCCTCTGGCAGGGGCTGGAGAACTACATCCTCGACAACAGCCGGACCGAGGGCTTCCGGGCCTGCATCTTCACCGGTCCGGTCCTCAACGGCGACTACGAGTATCTCGACGAGGAGGGCGGTGTTCGGGTGCCGCTGGAGTTCTGGAAGGTCGCGGTGATGGCCGTGAGGGCCGCGGACGGCGGCGAGAGCCTGCACGCCACGGCCTATCTGCTCAGCCAGGGCCACCTGATCCGCAAGCTGCTGGAGGATCGCAACCGCAGCGAGGCCGTCGAAGGCTTCCGCCTGGGCGCCTACCGGACCTTCCAGATCGCGATCAAGGACCTGGAGGCGGCCACCGGCATGAACTTCCATGACCTGAAGGACCACGACCCCCTGGCCGGAACGAAGGCCGGCGCCGAAGCCATCGACAGCGGCCTGCCGCTGTTCGTGCCGCTGGCCGAGCCCGGGGACCTGGTGCTGTAGGGCGTGGCGACGTTCACCGGCTGAGACGAAAACCTCGTCCTTCGACAAGCTCAGGATGAGGTTTTTCGATCGCTTGGGCCTGTAAATGGTCCTCACCCTGAGCTCGTCGAAGGGCGAGGGCCACACGCCTACCCGAGCGGGGAGAAGCGCGGGCCGGCGCGCCTTCAGGCGTCGGGCGACTTGGCGCGTGGGGCGAGGGCGGTTTCCAGGCAGCCGATGATGCTGTCGCCGCTGAACGGCTTCTTCAGGAAGCACGTGGCGCCCAGGTCGAGGCCCCGGGCGCGGGCGCGGTCGTCGTCGAAGGCGGTGATCAGGATCACGGGGGTGGGCACGCCGCGCTCGCCCAGCGCCTGCTGGATGTCGAAGCCCGACAGGCCGGGCATCTGCACGTCGCTGATCAGGCAGTCGGCCCCGTCGGAGACCTCGGAAGCCAGGAAGGCGGCGGCGGAATCGAAGCTGGCGACGCGGTGGCCCAGCGAGCGGATCAGGGCCTCCAGCGAGGTCCGGACGGCTTCGTCGTCGTCCACGACGGCGATCAACGGGGCTTGCGACACCAACTCGTCCTTCCAGGTCCCGTCGCGGGCCAGCGACGGCGACAAGCCTCCTATCTGCCGCAAGCGGCGAGCGGACGGAACTATACTCGGGTGTGTGGCGTCAGGTCGCGGAGGCGCTCTTGGCGCCCAACTGTTCGGCCATGCGCACGAACTCGACCACCGAGCGGGCCTCCATCTTCCGCATGGCCGCGCCGCGGTGGATCTTCACGGTGATCTCCGACAGGCCGATCTCGAAGGCGATCTGCTTGTTCATCAGGCCCTCGGCGACCAGGCCCATGACCTGGCGCTCGCGCGTGGTGAGGGTCTCGTAGCGGCGGCGCAGCTCGTCGAGGCCCGAGCGTTCGGTGCGCTGGGCGTGGTCGCGATCGATGGCGGCCATCACCGCGTCGAGCATGTCCTGGTCGCGGAACGGCTTGGCCAGAAAGTCGACGGCCCCGGCCTTCATGCCGCGCACGGTCATGGGGATATCGCCGTGGCCGGTCATCAGCACCACCGGCATGCGGATGTCGGCGGCGTTCAGCTGGGCCTGGAAGTCGAGCCCGCTGACCCCGGGGAGTCGAACGTCCAAGACAAGGCAGCCGGCGTCATGCGCATGTCCTGAACGGAAGAAGTCCTGGGCGTTGCCGAACAGGCGCGTCTCCAGCCCGACGGACCGGAACAAGCTGTCGAGGGCCTCCCTCAGGGGGCCGTCGTCGTCGACAATGTGCACCGTCGGACTGGACATGGACGAATAGCTGGACCCGCCGCCGGCGCGGCGTCAACAATGGGGGAGCGCTTCCTTCGGTGAGCTCGATGCACGACCGTACGGGCGATGTCTTGGACATATCGGCCAATAGCCTGGCCGGGCTGCTGGACGCGGCCCACGAGCCGATCCTCGTGCGCGACCTGGACGGGCGGATCCTGTTCTGGAACCAGGGTTGCGAAGCCCTGTACGGCCATGGCCGCGACGTCGCGCGCGGCGCGCTGGCGCCCGATCTTCTGAACACGGTGTTTCCCGCGCCGCTGGACCAGATCACCGCCCGGCTGCTGGCCGAGGGGCGTTGGGAAGGCGAGGTCACGCGCCGCCTGGCCGACGGCCGCGAGGCGGTGATCGCCCTGCGCTGGTCGCTGCGCCGCGACGCCTCCGGCGCGCCCGCCCAGGTGCTGGAGACCGGCCGCGACGTCACCGAGGCCCGCAAGGCCGAGGAGGCCCTGCGCCGCAGCGAGTACCGCTTCCGCAACGTCTTCCACGCCATGAGCGTGTCGTTCTGGGAGCTGGATTTCTCGGCCCTGGCCGGCATGTTCGGCGCGCTGCGCGCCAAGGGCGTCACCAGCCTGCGGGCCCATATCGCCGAGAACCCGCGCTTCGTGCGGCAGATGATGGAGGCCAGCCAGGTCGTCGACGTCAACGACAAGTCGCTGCAGCTGTTCGAGGCCACGCGCGAGCAGTTGCTGGGGCCGGTCGACCGCTTCTGGCCGCCGTGCAGCGAGCACGTCTTCGCCGCCAGCGTCATCGCCGCGCTGGAGAAGAAGCCGCACTACGAGAGCGAGGCGCGCTTTCGCACCTTCGACGGCCGCGAGTTCGACGGCCTGTTCACCTGCTGCTATCCGCGCGAATACCTGCCGCAGGGCGCGACGCTGGTGGGCGTCATCGACATCACCGATCGCCTGCGGGCCCAGGAGGATCTGCAGCGGGTGCAGGCCGAGCTGGCCCACGCGGCGCGGATCTCGACCCTGGGCGAGCTGACCGCCTCGATCGCCCACGAGGTCAACCAGCCGCTGTCGGCCATCGTCACCAACGGCGAGGCGGGCCTGCGCTGGCTGAGGCGCCAGACGCCGGACCTGGACGAGGTGAGCCGGGCCTTCGACCGGATGATCGGCGAGGCCAATCGCGCCTCGGGCGTCATCGGCCGCATCCGCACCATGGCCGTGAAGGGCGAGCCCGAGAAGACGCGGCTTTCGCTGGCGTCGCTGGTCGAGGAGTCGGTGCTGCTGGTGCGGCGCGAACTGACAACCCACGACGTGGCGCTGCGGGTGCAGGTCCTCGCCGACCTGCCGCAGGTCGAGGGCGACCGGGTCCAGCTGCAGCAGGTGCTGGTCAACCTGATGGTCAACGCCGCCCAGGCCATGGCCGAGGCGGAAGAGCGCGTGCTGACGATCCGTGGCTCGGCCGAGGGCGATGGGGTCATGCTGTCGGTCGCCGACACCGGGCCCGGCGTGCCGCCCGAGCGGCTGGCCCAGCTGTTCGACGCCTTCTACACCACCAAGGCGGGCGGGATGGGCATGGGGCTGTCGATCTGCAAGACCATCGTCCAGGCCCACGGCGGCGAAATCGCCGTGACGTCAGCGCCGGGCGAGGGCGCGGCGTTCGTGCTGAAACTGCCCTGCGTCGCGGGCGTGCAAGGGGCTGATTGATGAAATGTTCTCATCAGCCCGTGCAAAGCTGAGCGGCTAATTTTACTGTCGCGCGCGCGCTAGTTTGGCTTTGCGAGACTCCTCCCCGGGTCTCCGCCTCCCCAAAAAGCCAATCGGAATATCCTGCACATGGCCATCAAAGCCTATGGCGCCTTCGCCGCCGACAAGCCGCTGGAAGCGATGGACATCACGCGCCGCGCCGTCGGCCCGAATGACGTCCAGATCGAGATCGCCTACTGCGGCGTCTGCCACTCCGACCTGCACACCGTGCGTTCGGAATGGGCCGGCACCCTGTATCCCTGCGTGCCCGGCCACGAGATCGTCGGCCGCGTCTCGGCCGTCGGCGGCCAGGTCAGCCGCTTCAAGGAAGGCGACGTGGTCGGCGTCGGCTGCCTGGTCGACAGCTGCAAGCACTGCCACTCGTGCGACGACGGCCTTGAGCAATACTGCGAGAACGGCTTCGTCGGCACCTACAATGGCCCGACCAGCGACGCCCCCGGCCACACCCTGGGCGGCTATTCGCAAGCGATCGTCGTCAAGGACGACTTCGTGCTGAAGATCAGCCACCCCGAGGAGCAGCTGGCCGCCGTGGCCCCGCTGCTGTGCGCCGGCATCACCACCTACTCGCCGCTGCGCCACTGGAACGTGGGCCCCGGCAAGAAGGTCGGCATCGTCGGCATCGGCGGCCTTGGCCACATGGGCGTCAAGCTGGCCCACGCCATGGGCGCGCACGTCGTGGCCTTCACCACCTCGGAAGCCAAGCGCCAGGACGCCCTGGACCTGGGCGCCGACGAGGTCGTGGTGTCGCGCAACGCCGACGAAATGGCCGCCCACGCCAATTCGTTCGACTTCATCCTCAACACCGTCTCGGCCAGCCACAGCCTCGACGCCTTCACCGCCCTGCTGAAGCGTGACGGCACCCTGTGCCTGGTCGGCGTGCCGGAGCATGCTCACCCGAGCCCCGACGTCGCCGCCCTGATCTTCAAGCGTCGCTCGATCGCCGGCTCGCTGATCGGCGGCATCGCCGAGACCCAGGAGATGCTCGATTTCTGCGCCCAGCACGGCATCGTCTCGGAGATCGAGAAGATCGACATCCAGGAGATCGAGACCGCCTACGAGCGCATGCAGAAGAGCGACGTGAAGTACCGCTTCGTGATCGACAGCGCCTCGCTGGCCAAGGCGTAAGACCCGGAACCCGCGCGCCCGTCGAGGGCGCGCGGGTCACCCCTGGCGACGCGGTTCTCATACCTGGGTATGAGGCCGCCACACCCAGGGAGCGCGACGATAAGCCCAGGTGCGATGGCGGCGCGGACGCCGCGGGCAGAACAATGATCCCCGAAAAGAGAGAGCCCTTGGGGGGCGCTCCAGCCAGGGATCGAAACCATGTCCTTCCTCGCCATAGACACCGTTTCCGCCACGCCGATCACCGGCCTGCTGGCCGGTCAGGAACTGGCGGGCGAACCCCGCACCTTCGAGGACCTGCGCGAGGTGCTGGCGGCGCTGGAGCGCTCGCTGGAGCCGGACGCCCAGGCCGCCCGCGCCCTGGTCGCCCGGGCTTCGGCCATCGTCGTCGGCGTGGGCGCGCCGCCGGCCGCGCCCATCCAGGGCGGCCTGGCCCCCTGGCAGGCCCGCAAGCTGCGCAAGCACATCGACGAGAACCTCGACGGGACCCTGACCACGGCCGCGCTGGGCGAGCTGGTCGCGCTGAGCGCCAGCTATTTCGGCCGCGCCTTCAAGACCACCTTCGGCGAGACGCCGCACGCCTACATCACCCGCCGCCGGCTGGAGGCGGCCAAGGACCTGATGCTGGCCACCCGCGATCCGCTGAGCCAGATCGCCTACCAGTGCGGCTTCGCCGACCAGTCGCACCTGTGCCGCCTGTTCCGCCGGTCGGCGGGGGTGGCGCCGCAGGCCTGGCGCCGGGCCAACCGCCTGGCGGCCTGAGCGCGCCGGGCGTCCGCATGGGGCGAAGCCGCCTCGCCATCTCCACCGAAAGCTGCAAAGCTCGCTGCGTCAGACGGGGGAGGCGACGATGAAATGGGTGACGAGGCTGGCCTGCGTGGCCGCGCTGGCGACGGCTCCGGCGCTGGCCTGGGCCGAAAGCACGCCCGAGCAGCGGGCCGCGGCCAAGGCCGAGGGCGACGCCATGCTGGCCAAGGCCGGCGCCGTGGCGTTCTTCGACAATCTCAGCGACCGCGCGGGCGAGGACGGGATAACCCTGCAGCACAAGGATTCCGGCCTGCACTGCGTGTTCACCCCGGGGCGCGAGGGCAACGAGGTGATCCTGTTCAAGCCTGACGGAACCGACGTCGGCTGCCACATCGTCACCTTCGCCGACAGCCGCACCGTCTACGCCACCAAGTCCGACCTGACGCTGGACCAGGCCATGGGCATGGCGGTGGCGGCCCTGAAGGCCAAGCATCCGAAGGCCAAGCCCTATCGCGGCAAGGGCTCGGACCTGGTGGCCATGATCCAGGCCTCGGGCAAGATCCCGCCCAGCCGGACCGAGCGCTTCATCGACGGCAAGAGCTACGAGAGCGTCTCGGTGACCTCAATCAACGGCTGGGAGATCAAGCTGCGGATGACCGGCGAGGCCTCCAGCGCCCAGTTCCTGGCCAATGCCGGCGACGGGATCGGCTGGCTTGCCTATGTGGTCAAGGCGGCCCAGCGGCATGGCCTGGGTCCGCTCGCGGCCCCGGCGGCCCCCGCGACCGGTTCCTGAGCGCCGCGTCTCCACCCAGCGACCGTTCCCGCCGAACCGCGCGCCGGCCCCGCCTATCCGGGCCAAACGTCCTTCCGGGAGATCCCAGGAGGACAAGACCATGGCCAGGTGGTTGAAGACCGGCGCGGACGTGACGGCGGTGGCGAACGCGGACCGGGCGGTGCGCGAGACGGTGGAGGGGATTCTCGCCGACGTGGCCGCGCGCGGCGACGCGGCGGTGCGCGACCTGTCGGTGAAGTTCGACGGCTGGGACCGCGAGAGCTATCGCCTGTCGAGCGCCGAGATCCAGGCCTGCATCGACCAGCTGTCGGCCCGCGACCTGGCCGACATCGAGTTCGCCCAGGCCCAGGTGAAGAACTTCGCCCAGAAGCAGCGCGAGACCCTGCTCGACCTCGAGGTCGAAACCCTGCCGGGCGTGGTGCTGGGCCACAAGCACATCCCCGTGGGGGCGGCCGGCTGCTACGTGCCCGGCGGCAAGTATCCGCTGCTGGCCTCGGCCCACATGTCGGTGCTGACGGCCAAGGTGGCCGGCGTGCCGCGCGTGGTCACCTGCGCCCCGCCGTTCGGCGGCAAGCCGGCCCCCGCCATCGTCGCCGCCCAGGCCCTGGCCGGCGCCGACGAGATCTACTGCCTGGGCGGCGTGCAGGCCGTGGCGGCCATGGCGCTGGGCACCCAGACCATCGCGCCTGTCGACATGCTGGTCGGCCCCGGCAACGCCTATGTGGCCGAGGCCAAGCGCCAGCTGTTCGGCCGCGTGGGCATCGACCTCTTCGCCGGCCCGACCGAGACCCTGGTCATCGCCGACGACACCGTGGACGGCGAGCTGTGCGCCACCGATCTGCTGGGCCAGGCCGAGCACGGCCCCGACAGCCCGGCCATCCTGCTGACCACCTCGCGCAAGCTGGCCGAGGACACCATCGCCTGGGTCGAGAAGCTGCTGCAGGTGCTGCCCACCGCCGCCATCGCCCGTCGCGCCTGGGAAAGCTTCGGCCAGGTGATCCTCGCCGACAGCGACGCCGAGATGGTCGAGATCGCCGACCGCATCGCCTCCGAGCACGTGCAGGTGATGACCGCCGATCCGGACTACTTCCTGCGCCACATGACCAACTACGGCGCGCTGTTCCTAGGCGAGCGCACCAACGTCTCGTACGGCGACAAGGTGATCGGCACCAACCACACCCTGCCGACCAAGCTGGCGGCCCGCTACACCGGCGGCCTGTGGGTGGGCAAGTTCCTCAAGACCTGCACCTATCAGAAGGTGCTGACCGACGAGGCCTCGGCCCTGGTCGGCGAGTACTGCTCGCGCCTGTGCGCCCTGGAAGGCTTCGCCGGCCACGGTGAGCAAGCCAACATCCGCGTGCGCCGCTACGGCGGCCGCGAGGTGCCCTATGCGGGCGCGGCCTCGCCCGTGCTGGCGGCGGAGTAGGGGCATGCAACTGCCACGCACGCCCTCGCTGCGCCTCGACGGCCGCCGGGCCCTGGTGACGGGGGCGGGCAGAGGCATTGGTCTCGCCGCCGCCGCCGCCCTGGCCCAGGCCGGGGCCGAGGTGACCCTGGCGGCGCGGTCGGCGGATGAGATCGAGGCGGCTGCTTCGGCGATCCGCGCCGAGGGCGGAGCGGCCGACGCCCTCGTGCTCGACGTCGGCGATCTTGCGGCGGTGAAGGCCGCGATCGCGGCGCGGCCGGCCTTCGACGTGCTGGTCAACAACGCCGGGACCAACCGTCCCAAGCCCTTCGTCGAGGTCACCGAAGACGACTACGACGCCGTGCTCGACCTCAATCTCAAGGCCGCCTTCTTCGTCGCCCAGGCCGTGGCGGCGCGGATGGTCGAGGCCGGCGTGACGGGCTCGATCGTCAACCTGACCTCGCAGATGGGCCACGTCGGCGGCGCGCGGCGCAGCCTTTACTGCGCAAGCAAATGGGGGCTGGAGGGCCTGTCCAAGGCCATGGCGCTGGACCTCGCCCCGCACGGGATCCGGGTCAACACCATCGCTCCGACCTTCATCGAGACCCCGCTGACCCGGCCGTTCTTCGAGGACAAGACCTTCCTCGACAGCGTGCTGTCCAAGATCAAGCTGGGGCGCCTGGGCCAGGTCGAGGACCTGATGGGCGCGGTGGTGTTCCTGGCGTCGGACGCCAGCGCCCTGATGACCGGCAGCTCCCTGGTCGTCGACGGCGGCTGGACGGCCGACTGAGGGCTCGACGCCTTCCGCGAGCTAGGCTAGGCCTCGCTTACCAGCGCGGGCATGGCGAAACTGGTAGACGCAGCGGACTTAAAATCCGCCCGGAGCAATCCGATGCCGGTTCGACCCCGGCTGCCCGCACCAGGCGCACGTCCCTGGCTACTGGATGGTGATGGGAACCAGCATGTTGTCCGTCACCGAGAGCCTGCCGTTCAAGTAGCAGGTGCTAGGGGAGCCGCTCAGGCTTTTTGCCCAGAAATCAATCGAGCCGCCCCAGTAGCTGTTCGACCAATCGAACGTCAGCGTGCCGCCGCAATGCCCCAGGATCGTGTTCATGCCCATCCAGTAGATGGTCGCTTTGGGCCCTCCGCCAAAGTTGCTGGGAACGACAGTCCAGGGAAATGACGCCGGCTGCACCAGCCAACCGCATTGCCAGTCGCCCGAAGTGAATGAGCCGTCGGTTATCTGCATCATGCTGCCATCGGAAAGGATGTAGCCGTTCAGCGAGACGTTGCATTCGACGATGCCGCCTTGATCGATCTGCAGCGTGCCGGTCGCGATCACGGACGAAGAGGGGGTGCTGGATACGAACACCGCCGCCGACGTCGGGGTGGCCAGGGCCGTGGCGGCGATCAGCGAGACAACAGAAGCAACAGCGGCGCACTTGAGCATCGAGCGTCCTCCATAATTGCAACTTTTGGTATTTTCTCGCTATTTACACCTCTATAAGTTCCATTGCAACGCTGGCGCTGTTCGAAGGCGCGCCGCTGCTCAGCGCGCCCGCCGCCGCCGCCAAGCCAGCGCCGCCAGCCCCGCGGCGAAGGCCACCAGTTCGGCGTAGCTCCACAGGTAGTAGGCCGAGAAGAAGCCCCACTGACGCAGGGAGCGGTCCAGGGCGAAGGCGACGTGGGTCAGCACGATCAGCAGCTGGAAGGCGGTCATGAACAGCAGCCAGATCCGGCGGTCGAACAGGGTCAGGCCGACCAGCACGCTGAGATAGACCAGGTCGACGGCGAAGATGCCCCACTGGGTGAGGCTCTTGTCCTCGATCTCG
>CBINOL010000009.1:0-64779 GCA_966252285.1 uncultured Caulobacter sp. | reverse complement strand
TGCCTTCCAGCCCGCCCCGCAGCACCTGACCGCCGAGGCCATAGAGGCCGTCCTCGTCGCTCTGGCGCCACAGCCCCGCCACCTGCAGGCCGGCGGTCAGCTTGGTCGTGGGCTTGAAGGTCAGCTGCGGCTGGATCGCCACCATGTTGGTGATGCCGAAGTCGGTGCGCAGCGAGATCGGCTGCGGGAACATCTGGGCGTATGAGTTCAGCTTGCCGTCGTTGCGGTCCTTGTCGCCCGAGGCGGCCTCCAGGCGCAGGCCCAGGCGGGGCGACCACGGGGCTTTGAAGGTGTAGCCGCCCATGGCCGAGACGTACCAGGCCGAGACGTCCAGATCGCGGTACGTGCCGTCCTGATAGACGCCTTCGAGGTCGTAGTCCCAGGCGCCGTAGCGGCCGGCCAGGCGGGCCGAATAGGAGCCGCGGCGATCTCGGCCCCCGGTGACGCTGTCATAGACCGCGCCGCGCTTGTCGCTGTTGACGTAGAGCAGCTCCAGCTTGGGCGCCGTCGGCCCCTGCCCCAGCGTGCGCGAGGCCGTCACGCCGGCCAGGCGGTAGTCGAAGTTGGTGGCGTCGTCCCACGAGGTCTTGGCCTCGCGCAGGGCGTAGCCGTAGAAGGCGCCGCCGCTCCAGCCGGTCTTCCGGTCGACCAGCACGCGGGCCATGTCGAACGAGGTGCGGCTGTTGGCGCCCTCGCGCATGTCGAAGATGCGATAGGCGCCCAGGCCCAGCTCCTGGCGGCCGACGCGCAGGCGGACCTTGGCGTCGCCGACCTCGGCGTTGGTTTCCAGGAAGGCCTGGTGCAGGTCCCAGCGGCTGACCTCGATCGGCGGCTCGCCGCTGTCGAGATCGATGCTGCGGGCGTCCTGCACGTCGACGAAGGCGCGCAGGCGCGATCCCATGTGCAGGTCGGCCCACAGGCGGGTGCGGGTCTGGGCGTTGCCGTCCTCATCCTGGGCGCCGCGGCCGAAGCGCTCGTTGCCGCGGTCTTCGAGGCGCAGGCGGAACTCGCCGCCGAGGCTGAGATAGCTGCTCTCGCCGACGGGGATGTATTTCAGCTTCGACCAGGGCGTGGTGCGCTTGGCCGGGTCGGCCAGATAGCTCCAGTCCTCGTCGTGATTGATCAGCTTGAAGGCGGGCGCCTTGGTCGCGGCCGGCGGCGGCACGTTGCCGGGCGACGGGGCGTTCTGGGCGGGGATCGGCACGACCCGGTCTTGAGCCTGGGTGGCGATCGGGGCGTCGGCAACGGGCGCAAGCAAGGCGGCCGCGGCCACAGTGGTCAGCAGCATGGGGTTTCCTCCAGAGGGCGCGGTTGGCTCCGCGCTCTTTGGTTCTTGGCTTTAGGGGATGGGGTTATTCGGCGTCGGGCTGGGCCGACGGCACGGCGGACTTGAAGGCGGGCAGCTCCAGGCAGGCGGCCTCGATGTCGGTCAGGCGGCTCCAGCGCAGCTCGACGCCGAAGCGGCGGGCGTTGCCCAGTTGCGGCACGAGCACCAGGTCGGCCAGACCCGGCGCGTCACCGAAGGCGAAACGGCCCGACTGGCCGGCCAGCAGCTTGTCGACCGCGTCGAGCCCTTCCTCGATCACCCCGGCCGCCCAGCCCTGGACGGCGGACACGTCGAGTCCGAGGTCGCGCAGGCGGGCCAGAACCTTCAGGTTCTGCACCGGGTGGATGTCGCAGGCGATCGCCTGGGCGACGGCGCGAACCTGAGCCCGAGCGAACGGGTCGGACGGCAGCAGCGGCGGCTCGGGATGGATCTCGTCGAGATATTCGACGATGGCCAGCGACTGGGTCAGCACCCGGCCGTCGTCGAGGGCCAGGGCCGGCAGCAGGCCCTGCGGGTTGAGCGCCAGATAGTCCGGCGCCCGCTGCTCGCCCCGACGCAGGTGGTGGAACACCTGGTCGGCGGGCAGGCCCTTCAGGCCCAGGGCGATCCGCACGCGCCACGACGCGGTCGAACGAAAATAGCCGTGCAGGATCATGGCGGTATCAGACTCCGGATTTCTTGCGCACGCCGCCGAGGATGAAGACGGCGAGCGAGGCGATGAGGGCGGGAACCACGGCGGTCAGGATGATCGAACCGGGGGCCCACTTGTTGGCGAGAAGCGCGCCGCCCACGAGCGGGCCGACGATGGCGCCGACGCGGCCGACGCCCAGCGCCCAGCCCACGCCGGTGGCGCGGATGGCGGTGGGATAGACCGACGCGGCCAGGGCGTTGCAGCCGATCTGGGCGCCGACGACGCCGAAGCCCGACAGCGCCGCGCCGACCAGAAGCGTGGTCAGGTGCGTGCCGCCCAGGGCGATGACGGCGATGAAGACAGCCGAGGCCGCATAGGCCGCGCCGAGCACGACATAAGGGCTGAAGCGATCGATCAGGCGGCCCAGGGCGATGGCCCCGACCACGCCGCCGAGGTTCAGGGTGGCGGTCGACAGGATAGCCATCGACAGCGGCAGGCCAGCGCCCTTCAGCAGGGTCGGCAGCCAGTTCACCAGGAAGTACATCACGAGCAGGTTCATGAAGAACGCCACCCACAGCAGGCCCGTGACCGGCGCGCGGCCTTGCGTGAACAGCTGGGCGACCGAGAAGCCCTTGGGGGCCTCGGCCTGCTCGCTGCGCAGGTGCGAGATGAACTCGGCGGTCGAGGCGGCGGGGTCGATGCGACGGACGATCGGCGCGATCTTGCGCTCGGGCGCGCCCTTAGCGACCAGGAAGCGCACCGATTCCGGCAGCATGGCCATCAGCACCGGCACCAGCAGCAACGGCAGCACGCCGCCGACCACGAACACCGAGTGCCAGCCGAACTCCGCGATCAGGCCGGTCGAGACCAGGCCGCCGAGGGTGGAGCCCAGCGGGAAGCCGCAGAACATCACCGTCACCAGCGTGGCGCGTAGGCGCTCGGGGGCGTACTCGCTGGTCAGGGCGATGATGTTGGGCATGGCCGCGCCCAGGCCGATGCCTGTGAGGAAGCGGTAGATCAAAAGCTCGTTCATCGTGTCCGAGGTCGCCGTCAGCAGAGCGAACAGGCCGAAGATCACGGTCGAGATCAGGATGATGGTCTTGCGGCCGAACTTGTCGGCGGCCGGGCTGAGCAGGAAGGCGCCGACGGTCAGGCCCAGAAGGCCCACGGCGAAGATCGGGCCGAAGGCGGCCGGGGTCAGGCCCCAGTCCTCGGCGATGCGTGGGGCGACATACGCAATTGCCTGCGTGTCGAACCCGTCGAGCATGGCGATGACGGCACAGAGGGCGGTGACGCCCAGCTGCAGGGAGCCGAACTTCGCCCGGTCGACGACGGCGTTGCCCGCCGTCGCTTCAAGAGTAGCCATTGTCGTTTCCTCTGAGAGGGGGCGGCTCTGTTGGCCGCTCCCCTCGTCCCTAGTCTTGGTGTGCTCGGATCAGGCCGCGGGCGGCCCGACCTTGATGTTCAGCGGGGCCAGGCCGTCGATGGTGACGACCATCGCGTCGCCCTCGACCACGGCGCCGACGCCGGCGGGCGTGCCCGTGTAGATCAGGTCGCCCGGCTCGATGCGGTACAGGCCCGACAGGTAGGCGACGATGTCGGCCACCGGCCAGATCAGGTCGGCGAGATCCGCCTGCTGCTTGGTCTGCCCGTTCACGGTCAGCTTGATCTCGCCCTTGGTCGGATCAAAGCCTTCGCCGGCCTTCTGGATGACGCCCAGCGGCGAGGACTGCTCGACGTTCTTTCCGGTGTCCCAGGGGCGGCCTTGGGCGCGGGCTTCCAGCTGCAGGTCGCGGCGGGTCATGTCGAGGCCGGTGGCGTAGCCCCAGACGTGGTCCAGGGCGTCTTCGACGGCGATGTCGCGGCCGGTCTTGCCGATGGCGACGACCAGTTCGGCCTCGTAGTGGAAGTCCTTGGTCTTCTGCGGATAGGCGATCGTCGCGCCGTCGGGCACGACGGTCTCGGCCCAGGCGGTGAAGAAGAACGGCGGCTCGCGGTCAGGATCGCGGCCCATCTCGCGGGCGTGGGCGGCGTAGTTGCGGCCGACGCAGAAGATGCGGCGGACCGGGAACTGCTCGCCGGTGGAGGTGGCGGCCAGGACCGGCGCCTGGGGTTCGAAGATCAGGCTCACAGGTTTTCTTCCTTGTAGAGGTTCAGCTTTTCCTGGCAGGCCTTGTCGGAGTAGCCGAACAGGACGAGCTGGCTTTGGGCCTTGAAACGGACCGTCTTCCACGACGGGACGACGAGGATCTCGCGGGGGGCAAGAGCAATAGTCTCGCCCTCGACGACCGCCTCGCCCCGCCCTTCCACGACCACGAAGATCGTGCCGTCGGTCGAGCGGCGATCCCGGGTCTCGAACCCCGCCGGCATCAGCCGCACATGCGCCGAGATGGTCGACATGATCGGCCCGCCGTTCACGGGATTGAGGAACTCCAGCGCGTGGCCCAGGTGCGGATCGATCTGTGCGCCCTTGGCCATGGCGTCCAGCGCCGGCCGCCACTCCGCATAGGGATAGTGGAACAGCGGCTGGTGGGCCGGGCGGCGGTCGGCGGTGTGGCCCTTCAGCGGACGCATGTTGCGGCCGTAGCGGTTGAGGCTGTCGCCAGCCGGGGCCTGCTCGGGGAACTGGTCCTCGGCATAGCCCTCGGCGAAGCTGGCGTCGAAGTGGCGGACGGTCGGGATGTCCAGGCCGTCGAGCCAGATCATCGGCTTGGCCGTGGGGTTGCCGTGGTCATGCCATTGACCGCCCGGCGTCAGGACGAGGTCGAAGGGCCGCATGACGGCCTTCTCGCCGTCCACCGAGGTGTAGGCGTCCTCGCCTTCCAGCACGAAGCGCAGCGCGCACTGGGCGTGGCGGTGGGCGGGCGCGATCTCGCCCGGCAGGATCAGCTGCAGGCCGGCGTAGAGGCTCGGCGTGATGCTCGACAATCCGCCCAGCCCCGGGTTTTCCAGGATCAGCACACGCCTTTCGGCCTGCTTGGCGCTGATCAGGTCGCCGGCCCGCATCAGGTAGTCCCGGGCGCTGTCATAGGACCACTTGTGGACCTTGGCCGGCGAGTCCGGCTGGGGCAGCACCAGGGCGCTCAGTTTCTCCCAGAGCGGATAGAGGCCTTCGGGCTCCATCTGCTCGTACAGCGCCTCGAGCTGGCTGCGCTGGTCGTTGCGAAGCACCGTCTCCATCAGGCGCCTCCCGGCAGGCCGACGTGCAGCAGGCCGCCTTCCAGCTTCACCGGGAAGGTGCGCACGGCCACCGAGCACGGCGCGCCGACGGCCGCGCCGGTCTTGACGTTGAAGGTGCCCTGGTGGAGCGGGCACTCGATCAGCTCGCCGTCGAGGAAACCGTCGGCGAGGCTGGCCGCGCCGTGGGTGCAGAGGTCGGCGGTGGCGTAGTACTCGCCGTCGACGGCGTAGAGGGCCACCTTCAGGCCGCCCACCGTGGCGGCGGCAACGCCGAACTCTTCGAGGTCGGACGGGGGAACGGCGGGCGCCCAGGTCAGCGCCGCGTTGTCGATGACGTCGGTCATACGGGGTACACCAAGCTGTTGGGGAGCATTTCGGAATCGAAGACCACCACGCGCTCGGCGAAGCGCAGGCGGCCTTCATCGGCCACGATCAGGTCGTGGCAGACCGCCGAGAGGACGATCTCCGAAGGCTTGTCGATCAGGGTCTGGACGAGCAGCAGGTTGTGGCGCGTGCGCACCCCGCCGTTCTCCTCCCCGACGATCCGGGGAGCGGTCGGGAAGCGGCGGTAGTAGCGCGGCGCGTACATCTGGGTGCGGGTCAGGCCCGTCACCCGGTCCTTCAGCATGCCGCGGCTTTCGGCCTGCATGGTGCTGAGGGTGTAGCCGGCCTCGAAGTTCTCGCGCGGGATCACCCTATAGAGGCAGTCCGGCATGAAGAACTCGGGCCAGTCGTGCAGGCGCACCTCGTCCAGGGTTCCATAATAGTCGTCGTAGAGGTCGCGGATCGCATCGCGCGTGATCGCGGCCGGACGGTCGGTCAGGGTCGTGCTCACAGGCCCATCACCTTTCGCCAGTAGCGGTACATGCCGCGCACGGCCGTTTCGGTGACCTGGTGGTCGGTGCTCTCGATGGCTCGCCCGCCCATCTGCAGGATCATGTGCGCGTCAGGAGACGGGGTGGCGCCCTGCTGGGTCATCTCCAGCACCTCGCCGTCGTCGGCCGAGACGAAGCCGGCCGGGCCAAAGAGGTTGGCCTGGCGGGTGCGGCGCAGGCGCATCTCCGGCGTGTCGTCGGCGTAGCACCAGTGGGTCCAGTGGAAGTCGAAGCCGCCGGGACCCTTGGGCACGATCTGACGCGTGGTCAGCGAATTGACCTGCTGTTGCAGGATCACGCTGGGGAAGATGGTGATCATGCCCACCGTCTCCTCTCCCGGAAACTCCTGCACCACGTCCATGACGCGGGGATCCTCGAGCACCAGGTCGCCCTGGAAGTTGCGGATGTCGGCCATGGCCTCGGTCTTTTCCTGCTCGCCCTTGCGGGAGATCAGGATGCCGTGGCGGCCCTCGTCGTCGATATCGACGGCCGACTTCTGGTCGGCGCGGAACAGGCCGAAGGTCGCGAAGAACACGTGCAGCAGGCCCGCATGGTACGGGTCCTTGATGTTCTCCTGCATCTGCTTCCAGTTGGCCGGAATGTGCTGGCGGTTGTAGCCCAGCACTTCCAGCTTCCGGCCGTCATAGACGCGCGTGTAGTGCTTCCAGAACTTCTCGCCGAGATACTCGCGGAAGGCCGGGGTCTCTTCGGAGAAGGTGGCCCAGACGACGCCGTGGACTTCCTCGACGCGCAGCTTGGTCAGGCCGTTCTGCGCAAGATCGAAGTCGGCCGGCATGCCGCCCTGGCGCTTGACGCCCCGGCGGAACGGCACGCCCTGCAGGTCGCCGTTCAGGGCGTACGACCACTGGTGATACGGGCAGATCAGCTCTTGCGAGTGGCCAAAGCGCGCCTGGCAGAACTTCACGCCCTTGTGGGCGCAGCGGTTCTCGACGACCGAGATCTCGTTCTCGGCGCTGCGCACCATGACGACCGGACGCTCGCCGAGGGTGGCGGTCTTCCAGTCGCCGACATTGGGAATTTCGCACTCCAGGCCGACGTACAGCCAGTGCGGGCCGTACCAGATCTTGCGCAGTTCCTCGGCGTAGATCTCGGGGTCTGAATAGACCCAGTACGGGACGGCGGCGTCCGCATCGACGGGCCACAGGCGGCCTTCCGGGGGACGAACGGGGATGGTCATGGGCAGCTCCCAGACGGTGGTCGAAGCGGCGATCTCACGTCGCCATTGACCCTCACCCTGTCGTGGGTTTTGATCCATGTCAAATGCATTGCATATTATGCAACGCGAGAGGAAGAATACGCCATGGAACAACGCATCGTCGTAGTCGGCGCCGGACATGCCGGCGGAGCCGCCGCCATCACCTTGAGAGAATTGGGTTTTTCGGGAACGATCACGCTGGTCGGCGAAGAAGCCGAGCACCCGTATGAGCGGCCCAGCCTGTCCAAGGAGTACCTGTCGGGCAAGGACGCCGCGCCCGTTTACCTCGCCGAGGAATGCCGCTGGAGCGAGCTGGGCGTCGACCTGCGGCTAGGGGTCGCGGCCGCTTCGATCGACCGCGAGAACCGCACCGTGACGCTCTCGGATGGAAGCGCCCTGCCCTATGACCAGCTGATCCTGGCCACCGGCGGCGCGCCCCGGCAGCTGCCCTTCCCTGCTCACCCGAAGATCTTCCCGCTGCGCACGACGGGCGACGCCAAGGCGATCGCGGCCGCGGCGAAGCCCGGCGGCCGCGCCGTGGTGATCGGCGGCGGGGTGATCGGGCTGGAGACGGCCTCGACCCTGCGGGAGCTTGGCCTCACCGCCATCGTCATCGAGGCGGGAGAGCGCCTGCTGGGCCGCAACGTACCGGGCGACGCCGCCGGCTGGCTGGCCGCCGCCCATGCGCGGGTCGGGGTGGAGATTCGCCTCGGCCGCTCCGTCGCCGCCATCGAACCGGGCGACCAGACGCTGACCCTGCGACTCGACGACGGCTCGTCTCTGGAGGCCGACCTGGTGGTCGTGGGCATCGGCATCACGCCCCGCGCCGGCCTGGCCGAGGCCGCCGGCCTGCCGGTGGACGCGGGCGTGCTGGTCGACGAGGCCTATCGCTCGATCGGCGATGCAAACGTCTACGCCATCGGCGACCTGGCCCTGCGCCGGTTCGGCGACGCGGCCGCGCCACAGCGGATGGAGACCTGGGCCCATGCCCAAAGCTCGGCCCGCGCGGCGGCCCTGGCGATCCTTGGCCAGCCGGCCGAGCCCGAGCCGGCCCCGTGGTTCTGGACCGCCCAGTGCGGCCACAACCTGCAGATCCTGGGCGATCCGGCCACCGGCGACACGGTGGTGGCGCGCGGCGAAGCCACGAGGCTCTACCTGCGCGACGGGATCCTGGTGGGCGCGGCCTGCCTGGACCAGCCGCGCGACTTCGCCTCGGCCCGCCGCCTGATCGGCAAGGTGCTGAAGGCGGAACTGGCTGGGGATCCTGGGACGGACCTGCGCAAGGCGGCGGCTTAAGACCCCTCTAGCTCGTCATCCCGGCCGAAGGTCCGCGCAGCGGGCCGCAGAGTCGGGACCCAGGGGCGGCGGGCAATGCGTATGCCGCCCGCGCCCGGCGGTGAATTCAGGCGCCGAGCCCAGTCCCCCTGGGTCCCGGATAAGCGCTTCGCGCTTTCCGGGATGACGAAGAAGATTGAACGTCTGCTCAGACCGCCGGGCGACGGCCGCCGATGGTGGTCGTCACCTGGGCGCAGACGGCCGCCAGCGCTTGGCGGACCTCGTCGTCACGGTCGGGCACGAAGGCGTCGGTGGCCAGGACCGTGGCGGTGACGACGGCCTCGCCCTGGAGGTCGAAGATCGGCAGGGCCGTGGCCCTAAGGCCCGGGATCAGCGAACCGCTGATGGCCGAATAGCCGGCCTTGCGCACCCTTTGACGCAGGGCCTCGACGTCGACGGGCGCCAGGCCTCGCTCGGCCTGCGTCTCGCGCTCGACCATGTGGCGGGTGTGGCTGTCGGGTCGGAAGGCCAGGAACACGTGCCCGGTGGCCGAGCGCAGCAGCGGCAACGACGAGCCGACCATCAGCGAGGTGGCCACCGGCGGCGAGCCCATGGCCCAGCGAACGACGATCGGCCCGCTGGGGCCAAGGGCCGCGATCTGCACCGTGCGGCCGGTCTCGCGCGAGAAGGCGGTGATGGCCTCGTCGGCCTCGCGGAACGCGTCGACCCGGGCCAGGGCGCCGAGGCCCAGGCGCAGGGCGCCGGGGCCCAGATCGTAGCGACCGGTGGCCGCGTCCTGCTTGGCCATGCCAGAGGCGACCAGGCTGGCCAGGTAGCGGTGGGCCTGCGAGGCCGACAGGTCCGAGGCCTGGGCGATCACGCCCAGGGCGGCCGGGCCGTCCAGCGTCGCCAGCACGTCCAGCACCCGCAGGCCGATGCCGACCGACTGGATGCCTGAACGCTGCTTGGAATCCTGGTCGGTCACTGGCTGGGTCCTGCGCTGGGAAGCGATTGAACCCGATGATGAAACGCCAGAGCCCCGACTCGCAAGGCGTCGGGGCCCCTTAGGTGTTCATAGATGCGAATTGATCGCAGGAGGAATCAGATCTCGGGAATCTTGACGACCACGGCGCCGGCCGCATCGATGGGGCGGCCGTCCTCGGTCAGGACCGCCAGCCGCACGGGCCTGCCGGTGTCGCGCTCGACCAGCACCGAATGCGGCTCGCCAGGGGCGAACAGCCGCCGCTCGCCGAACTGGCGCAGGGCGACGATGACAGGGAACAGATCCTGCCCCCTGGCGGTCAGGCGATAGGCCAGTCGCGCACCGCCGTCGTCGGCCGGGGCCGCCTCGAGAATGTTCTGCTCCACCAGCTTGCGCAGGCGATCGGTCAGGATGTTCTTGGCGATGCCCAGGCTCTTCTGAAACTCGCCGAAGCGCGACAGGCCGTCGAAGGCGTCGCGGACGATGAGCAGCGACCACCAGTCGCCGATCGCGTCCAAGGCCCTTGCACTGGGGCAGCTGTCTCCCTTCAGGCTCTTTCGCGCGACCATGGCGCCCTCCCCTGGATCATGTCGGCTCGCGCATATTGGTTGCATTATGAAACCAATATCGATATCCCGAATTCAGTTTCATCATAAAACCTTACACTTCGCGAGTCAGCCATGCATTCCGAAGACGACGTCGCGCGCCCCGGCGCGGCGATTGACCACGCACGCCCTGACGACACGAAAACGGCGCTCCCCTCGGGCGTAATCCTGCTGTTCATGGTCGCCAGCGGCCTGGCCGTCGCCAACGCCTACTTCGCCCCGCCGCTGCTCGACGTGATGGCCCGCGACATGAAGATGTCGCCCGCCACGGCCGGTCTCGTGGTCGGCGCCACACAGGTCGGCTACGCCCTGGGCCTGGTTCTCCTGGCGCCGCTGGGCGACCTGATCGACCGGCGAAGGCTGATCATCGTCCAGACCGCGATCTCAGCCCTGGCGCTGCTGGCCGTGGCGCTGGCGCCCAACGCGGGCGTGCTGCTGGCGGCGATGGGCGCCGTCGGCCTGCTGGCCGTGGCCGCCCAGGCGATCGTGGCCCACGCCGCGACGCTGGCGGCGCCGTCCCAGCGCGGTCGCGTGGTCGGCATGGTGACCAGCGGCATCGTCATCGGCATTCTCTCGGCGCGAGCTGTCGCCGGCGTCCTGACCGACCTGGCCGGATGGCGTGCGGTCTATCTGGTTTCCGCGGCCCTGACCCTGGCGGTCGCCGCCCTCGCCTGGCGGCTGCTTCCCCGCGTTGCGCAGCCGCGCGCCGCCCTCACCTATCCGCGCCTGATCGCCTCGACCTTCCGCCTGATCGCCGAGGAGCCGGTGCTGCGTACGCGCGGCGTCATCGCCCTGCTGATCTTCGCCAATGTCACCACCTTGCTGACGCCGCTGGCCCTGGAGCTGAGCGGTCCGCCGCACGACCTGTCGCACACCGGGATCGGCTTTTTCGGCCTGGCGGGCGTGGCCGGCGCCCTCGCGGCCTCCCGGGCCGGACGCTGGGTCGACGCCGGACACGGCCAGCGAACGACGGGCGCAGCCCTGGCGCTGGTGCTAGCGGCCTGGATCGCGGCGGCCGGGCTCGACAGTTCGCTGCTGTGGCTGATCCTCGGCGTCGTGATCCTCGATTTCAGCCTGCAGGCCGTGCACGTCTCCAACCAGGGCCTGATCTATCGCGTGCGCCCCGAGGCTCAGAGCCGACTGACGGCCGCCTACATGATCTTCTATTCGATCGGCAGTGCGACCGGCGCCTCGCTATCGCCGCTGGTGCACGCCCGCGCCGGCTGGACGGGCGTATGCCTGCTGGGCGCGGGGATCAGCCTGATTACCCTGGCCTTCTGGGCGGCGACCGCGCGGACGCCGCCCAGGGCGCGCGCTACTTCGCCAGAGGGATCCGCATCGCCAGGACTTCGCGCGAACGGCGGGTGATTCCGTAGAGCATGCCCTTGTCGCTTTCGTCCCAGTCGATGGCCTGGCCCTCGGCCTCCATGCCGATGGTGTCGAGGTGGTCGAGCACGCCGCCGCCCATCGGCAGCTGCATGACATAGAGCTCGGGCAGGTCGTGGCCGCTGAGATAGAGGCGGCCGTCCGGGCCCCAGCCGCCGCCGGAGATGCTCATCGGCTTGATCTTCTCCAGCACGCTGGCCGGCAGCGCCCAGGCTTCCGTGCGCCGCCACTGGTCGTCGAACTTCACCAGCGTGGTGTGGCGGTGATCACGCGGGGGCTCGCCGCCCTTGGCGTCGTAATTGGCGAACATCGCCCACCAGGCGCCGTCATGACGGTCGACCCAGGTGATCGAGCCCGTGCCCAGACCCAGCGAGATGCTGCGCTTGTGGACCAGGGTCATCGGATCGAAGACCTCGACCGTGCTGACCTGCGGCGTGGCCGGAAAGTTCGAACTGGCGCAGACCAGCTCCCTGGCGATCACCGCGCACGAGTTGATGTGCGGGAAGCGGGCCTTGTCGCCGGTCCACTCGGCGCGCTTCTCGCCGGTCTTCTTGTCGAAGCGGACGATGCGCCAGTTGCTGACGGAGTAGACGTCGCTGGGGCCGGCGGCGGCGCCCTGGCTGGCGCCGGCGTCGTAGCGGCGGACGGTTTCGGCCTTGCGGACCGGCGCTGCGGAGGCTGCGGGAGCCTCCGCCTGCATGGCCAGGGCCACGATGAATTCCAGGATCATGATCGGTCTCCCTTGCCTCTATCCTAGAAGCTGACCGCCGCGCCGACCCAGTAGGTGCGGCCGTAGTTGGCCCACTCCTGCAGGTAGCCGCGGCCCGGGCCGGTGACTTCCTGGCGGCCGGTGTTGGAGAGGTTCTGGCCTTCGACGAAGACAGTGTAGTGGTCGGCGAAGCGCCAGGACAGGCTGGCGTCGAACACGTGGCGGCCCTTCCAGTACTGGTCGGAATTGGGGTTGGCGTCGTTGATCGTCTCCAGCTGGCCGCCGATGTAGTTGTGCGAGATCCGGGCCTCGAACGGGCCGCGCTGGTAGTAGATCGACTCGTTGGTGGTGATCTCGGGCTGCTGGAACAGGCCGGTGACGCGCGGACCGGCCGAGGTCAGGAACGTGAACTCGGTGTCCAGCCAGGTGACGTTGCCGTTGAAGCCGAAGCCGTCGAACGGCGCGGGCAGGAAGGTGAAGGCCTGCTGCACGGCGAACTCGACGCCGTTGATCTTGGCCGTCTCGGCGTTGCGCGGGGTGGAGACCAGCACGGTCTCGGGGCCCCGGCCGACATCCAGCGTTTCGGTCGAGCTCAGCGTGAAGATCTCGTTCTTGATGTCCTTGCTGAACACCGCCAGCGAGACCATGCCGTCGGGCGGATAAAACTCGACCGACAGGTCCAGCCCCTTGCTCTCGCGGGCCTTCAGGCCGGGATTGCCGCGCGACAGGGTCGGCTGGCTGCCGTCGAAGCTCAGGCTCTCGGTGGCGGCCAGAGAGCCGTAGTCCGGACGGCCGATGGTGTTGGTCCAGGCGGCGCGGACGATCCAGTTGTTGGCCGGCTTCCACTGCACGTGAACGCTGGGCAGCCAGTTGTCGTAGGAGCCGTCGTTTCTGGTCGGGGTCAGCACGCCGCCGGCGTTGCGGATGGCGCTGGACGAAACCTTGGTGTGCTCGTAGCGCAGGCCGCCCAGCACGGTGACGTCGCCGAACTGGTAGCTGGCCTGGGAGAAGCCGGCGTAGATGTCCTCGTCGACGCCGTAGTTGCCGGTGGGCGCCGTGACGGTGGTGGTGAAGCGGTCGCGATTGGCCTTGAAGAAGGCCATGGCCTCGGCCGCGCCGATGCGCGGGTTCAAGCGATAGCGGCCGGCGATCAGCTGGTCGGGACCGGCCACGTCGACCTCGGCCAGGGTGTAGGTGAAGCTTGTTCCGGCGCGGTAGTTGACCTGGCTGCTGGTGAAGTCGCGCTTGGTAGAGCGCAGCACGCCGCCGACCTTGGCCTTCCAGGCGCCGTCGTCGTCGAAGGCCAGGTTGAAGCGGGCCTGGCTGGTCTTCTCGTCAGTCTTGGTCAGGGCGTCGCGGTGCTGCTGCAGCACGTAGTTGGCCGGATTGCGCATCGCCGCCTCGTTGGTCGAGGTGAAGATCGGGAACAGCGGGTTTGAGGTATCGTAGGTGAAGCCGTAGTTGGCGCCCTGGGCGTCGACGGTGCGGAATTCCACCGAATGGTTGGGCACCTCAAGGCCGGCCTGCGAATAGACGAGGTCGCCGTCGAGCTTCCATTGCGGGGCGAAGTTCCAGGCGAAGCCCGTGCGGGCCATGCCGATCTCGCGCTTGGTGATCGGCTGGTTCAGCTGGATGATGCCGCGGCCGCGGGCGAAGCTGCCGCTGGTGGCGGTCTGGTTGGCGACGTTGCCGAGCGGCTCGATGCGGTACTCGATGCGCTCCTCGTCGTCCTCCATGCGCGAGAACAGGGCCGAGGCTTCCCAGCGGAAGTCGTCGGTCGGGCGGTACTCGACCTTGCCGTTCACGCCGCTGCGCTGCTTGGTGTTGTTGTACCAGAACAGGCGCACCTGGGTCGGCACCTGGATGCCGTTGCCATTGGCCGCGCCCGACAGCACCGGCGCGCCGGCGGCCGTGTATTCGCGAACGCTGGGATCGGCGGCCTCGACCTGCGGGATGTCGTAGTCGAGCTGCTCGTGCGAGGCGCCGATGACGACGCCCCACTGGTCTTCCGAACCGAAGGTGCGGCCGGCGGCGAAGGCCAGGCGGTAGGACGGCTTGTCGTTGCGCACGTCGCCGTGGCGCTCGTAGCTGCCGTACGAGGCCATGCCGTTGAAGAACGGCCGGCCCGCGTCGAAGGCGCTGCGGGTGGTGACGTTGATGACCCCGCCGATGGCGTTGCCGTCGTTCTCGGGCGTCACGGTCTTGATCACTTCCAGGCGGCCGGCCATCACCGAGGGCACGATGTCCATCGGCACGGTGCGGCCGCTCTCGTCGACCGAGGCCACCAGGGCGCCGTCGATGGTGGTGCGGTTGTAGGTCGAGCGCAGGCCGCGGATGACCGGGAAGCGCGGCTCGCCCTGATCTTCCATCACCGAGATGCCAGGGATGCGGCGCAGGGCGGCGGCGGTGTTGTGGTCGGGCAGCTTGCCGATGTCGTCGGCCGAGACGACGTCGGACACCACGAAGGCGTCGCGCTTGACGGCGATGGCGGCGCGCTGGGCTTCGCGCTGGCCGGTGACGATGACTTCCTCGACCGCGTTGGGCGCCTCGTCCTCGGCGGCGTGGGCGAGCAGCGGCGCCGACAGGGCGCTGGTGGCGAGCAGACCGGCGATCAGGCGGCTGGCGGCGAACGGCTTGGACATCGGGACCCCTCTTGCAAACGCGAGGGGCGCTTAGGGCGACGCCGTGACAGGGGCGCTACATTTGGATGTCAGCCAGAAACACGAAAGACGACAGCGCGGTGACGGCGCACGCCAAGGTGGCCTGGAAACCGCTTTCCGTAAGGGCCGCACACCTTCCGAGGCGACGTGGCCCGCCGGCATCGGTCCCAGCCCATTTTTTGCCGTGGCGAAATCGCGGGCCGCCGGGCGCACAACCTATTCGCGCCTATGCGCCTGTAACGCCCCGAGGCTGCACGGGTGGAATCGCTGTTCCAGCGGGTCCGGAGGGCCGGCTCGGGCCGACCCTCCGCCGGCCTCACCAGCTGTAGCGCAGCGTCGCCGTCACCGTGCGGGCCGAGCCGAAGTAGCAGCTGTTGTTGAACGGACAGGCCGAGATGTGCCGCTTGTCGAACAGGTTGGCGGCGTTCAGGGCCGCTTCCCAGCCCTTCAGCTCGGTCTTGGCCGCGCCCAGGTCGTAGCCGACGAGGGCGTCGACCAGGATGAAGCCGTCGGTGTGGAAACGCTGGAAGGTGGTGACGTTGTTGATCACCGCATAGGTCGTCGTGCCGTCCGAGCCGCCCACATAGCGCAGGCCGCCGCCCAGGCGCAGGCCCGCCGCCGCCCCCGTGGCCCGACCGGCGCGGCCCAGGTCGTACGAGACGAAGGTCGAGGCGCCCCACTCCGGCACGCCCAGCTGGCGGGTGCCCGTCGTGGTGGGCGTGCCGCTGTTGGTGGCGGTGGCGGCGATGGCCGGCGCGCCCTGGGTGATGATGGCGTCGGTGTAGCTGAGCGCCGCCACCACGTTCAGGCCGCGCGAGACCTCGCCCCGGCCTTCCAGCTCGACGCCGCGCACGCGGACCTCGCCGATCTGGATCTGCGAATTGGCCGGGATGCCGTTCGTGCCGGCCTGCGGGTCGGCGACCGGAACCTTGCGGCGTTCCAGCTGGTAGGCCGACAGGGTGAACAGGGCCGAGGTGCCCTTGGGCTGGTACTTAAGGCCGCCCTCGAGCTGACGGCCGGTGACGGGCACGAAGGCCTCGCCCTGCCAGGTCGTGCCGGCCTGCGGCTCGAAGGATTCCGAATAGCTGACATAGGACGCCAGGCCCGCGCCCAGGTCGTAGAGCCCGCCCAGCCGCATGGTGAAGGCGTTCTGCTCAAGCGTGCTGGAGGTGTTGTTCTTCTTGTTGTCGGTGACCTGCTCGTACCAGTCGTAGCGACCGCTGGCGATCAGCTGCAGCCGGCCGATGGTCATCTGGTCCTGGGCGTAGAGGCCCTTCTGCTCGCGGCGGCTGTAGGTGTTCACATAGGCCGACGACAGGACCGTCAGGTCCATGCTGGGCAGCGTGCCGCCATAGGTCGGCGCGAACAGCGACAGGTTGGGTATGCTGGTCAACGGATTGCTGCTCTGGCCGGTGTTGAACTGCTGGAAGTTCTCGCCGGTGATCTTCTGGTAGTCGAAGCCGGCCAGCACCTGGTGCTTGACCGCGCCAGTCTCGAAGCGGGCGCTGACCTGGTTGTCGAGGGTCAGGGTATCGAAGTCCTCGTCGGCGCCGCCCCCGCCACGGATGATGGTCGAATAGTCGCTGTTGCGGGCCGCGCCCACGCCCGTGGTGGCGAAGCCGCCCACATACAGCTGGCGGTAGGACAGCTTGTTGTTCTGGAAGCGGGCGTTCGAGCGGAAGGTCAGATGCTCGTTAAAGTCGTGGCGGAAGAAGGCCGCCACCGACCCGGCCTTGTGGTCGTAGCGCTCATAGCCCGGATCGCCGGTGTTGATCTCGCGCGGCAGCTTGCCGAACGGATTGGGCAGCACCGAGCCATAGGCCGGGACGCCCGAATAGCCGCCGCCGCTGGGCGCGCGCTGGTAGGCGCCCACCAGGGTCAGGCTGGTGTCGGCGGTCGGCTCGAACGTCACCATCGGGCTGACGTGGTAGCGCTCGCTGAAGGTGCCGTCGGTCATGCCGTCGCCCTTCTGCCAGCCGGCCAGTACGCGGCCCAGCCACTTGCCCTGGCTGTCGAGCGGCGCGTTGACGTCCACGGCCGCGCGGCGGGTGTCGAAGTTGCCGAGCTGCCCCTCGATGCGCCCGAAGCTGCCCTCTTCCGGCAGCTTGCTGGCCAGGTTCACCAGGCCGCCGGGCGTGGAGTTGCCGTAGAGCACCGAGGCCGGGCCCTTGACGATGTCGATGTGGTCGATCCGGTTGAAGTCGATCTGCGGCGTCGAATAGGGGCCGGCGATCAGGCGCATACCGTCCAGGAACACGCCCGGCGCGAAGCCGCGCACGACCAGCTGGTCGTAGCGCGTGACCATGCCGCCGCGCTGGTTGGGCGAGACGCCGGCGACGAAGCCCAGGGCCTGGTTGATGGACTGGACATTGCGGCGCGAAAGCTCGTCGCCGTCGATGACGGTGATGCTCTGCGGCGTCTCGATCAGGGCGGTCTCGGTCTTGGTGCCGGCGGCGGCGCGGCGCGCCTTCAGGCCCGTCACCTCGACCCGCTCGACGGTGTTGGAATCGGTGTCGGCGTCCTCGGCCCAGGCGGCGGTCGCGCTCATCCCCTGCAGCACCGCCGCAGCAGCGACGGTCACGGCCAGCCCTCGCAAGACCCCGGCGTTGGCGGTCGCGCCACGCGCGGTTTTGGAACGGATGACCATGAGGACTCCTCGTCAAGATTGTCGATAGGATTGATAATGAGTTGCAACTATCGAAACGAGTTGTTAGGCGCAAGCCAACTTTCGGAGGTTGCGTGAACAACGATCGGTCAGCGAAACAGGCGGCTGCTTGGCCCGGGGTGGCGCGGATGACCGCCCGCGCCCTCACCGCCCTGTTCGGCGGCTACGCGGCCGCCGCGGCGCTGGCCTCGCTGCTGGCTCGCCTGCTGCCGATCGCTCCGGCCGAAGCCTCGGCCTGGGGCATGATCCTGTCTTTCCTGGTCTTCGCGGGCCTTGCCCTGTGGGCCTTCCATGAGCGGCGCCTGGCGCTCGTGGCCGCCGCGATCTGGGGCTCGGCGCTGGTTGCCGGCGCGGCGGTGGTGCTGCTGGGAGCCCGAGCGTGAACGTTCGACCGACCTTCCCCGCCCCCGCCCCGCCGGCGCGGGCTCTGCGCCAGTCGATGGCCTGGATCCATGCGTGGCTGGGCCTGCTGGCCGGCTGGATCCTGTTCGCCATGTTCCTGACCGGCACGGCCAGCTACTTCCGCCCCGAGATCACCCAGTGGATGCAGCCGGAGCTGCGCTCGGCCTCCGTGCCCGCCGAGCAGGCCGCCCAGGCGGCGATCGCCCACATGCAGGCCACGACGCCAGACGACCAGCAGTGGTTCATCTACCTGCCCGACGACCGCACGGCCGTGACCCGGGTCTTCGCCCGCGCCAAGCCCAATCCCGACAAGCCGCCGGCCCGCCGCCCCGAACTGAAGCGGGATCCGGCCACCGGCCAGTCGCTGGAGGCCCGCGACACGCGCGGCGGCGAGCACTTCTACCGCTTCCACTTCCAGCTCCAGTTGCCGCATCCTTGGGGACGCTGGCTGGCGGGCGTGTGCGCGATGTTCATGCTGACGGCGATCATCTCGGGCGTGATCACCCACAAACGCATCTTCGTGGACTTCTTCACCCTGCGCTGGCGCAAGGGTCAGCGCAGTTGGCTCGACGCGCACAACGCCTCGGCGGTGCTGGCCCTGCCCTACCACGCCATGATCACCTACACCGGCCTGATCACGCTGGTGGCGATGTACATGCCCTGGCCGGTGAAGGCCAATTTCGACAAGCCCGACGCCTTCACGGCGGCGGCCTACGGCGCACCGGCCGAGGCCAAGGCCACGGGGACGCCCGCGCCGCTGCTGCCAGTCGGTCCGATGATCGAGGCGGCCGGGCGGGCCTGGAGCGGCGACGCCCCGCGCACCGTGGTCATCCGCAATCCGGGCGACGCGGCCTCGACCGTCACCCTGCTGCGCGCCACCGAAGGCCGGCTGAACGCCCGACCGGACTCGATCACCTTCTCCGGCGCGACGGGCAAGGAGCTGTCGCGATCGCCCTCGCCCGGCCCGGCGATCGCCACCGCCGGCGTGATGCTGGGCCTGCACCTGGGCCATTTCGCCAGCCCCGCCCTGCGCTGGGTCTATTTCCTGCTCGGCCTGACCGGCGCGGCCATGGTCGGCACGGGCCTCGTCCTCTGGGTGGTCAAGCGCCGCAAGCCCAACGCCGCCCCGTTCTTCGGGCTGAAGCTGGTGGAGCGCCTGAACATCGGCGCCATCGCCTGCCTGCCCAGCGGCATGGCCGCCTACCTGCTGGCCAACCGCCTGATCCCCGCCGACCTGCCCGGCCGCGCGGAGCTGGAGGTCAAGGCGATGTTCTGGACCTGGTTCGGCCTGGCCTTGGTCTCGCTGCTGCGTCCGGCCCGCCGCGCCTGGATCGAGACCCTGGGCCTGGCGACACTGGCCTTCACCGCCCTGCCGGTGATCAACGCGGTGACCACCGATCGCGGACTGATCGCCAGCCTGCGCACCGGCGACTGGCTGTTCGCCGGCTTCGACCTGGCCATGCTGGCCATCGCCGCCCTGTGCGGCCTGGCCGCCTTCAAGGCCTCGCGCAAGCCGCAGCCGCCCAAACGCAAGGCGTCCGCCCGCGCGCCCGCGGCGGCCAGCCCCAAGCCGGCGCCGGCCAAGGAGAGTGTCGATGCCCTATGAGAGCGGCCTGATCAGCTTCGCGGCCTTCACCTGCCTGGCCCTGGCCATGAAGAAGCACCGTTCCGGACTGGAGCCTCTGGTCCTGCCGTCGGAGCGGGTGCTACGCGTCCTGGGATGGTGCCTGCTGGCGCTGTCGGCCGCCGTGGCCGTCTTCCGGCTGGGACCGGCCTTGGGCGTCACCGTCTGGATCGGCCAGATGTGCGTGGCCGCCGCCGTGCTGGTGCTGCTGCTGTCGTGGCGGCCGAGGGCGGCGACAGCCCTCGCGGGCGTCGGCCTGATCTGCGTGCCGTTCCTGGCCTTTCTCTAAGCGGCGGATCAGAACCGCCGCCGGACCGCGACCTCGACCGTGCGCGGTTCGCCATAGATCATCGAGGTGGCCGTCACCGCCGGCGTGATCGCGCCGCCGCCGGCCGCGTAGACCTCGTTGAAGAGGTTGCGCACGGCCAGCATCAGGGTCAGGTCGTCGCGGCGCGGCGGCTGCACGGTGAGGCCGGCTCCGGCGACGGCGAACGCCTTCTGCATGCCGTTGCTGTCGTGCGCCCGCTCGACATAGCGCACCGGCCCGCTCTGAAAGAGGTCGCCCCACAGGGTCCAGCGGCCCAGCCGGTCGCTGTCGACCAGCCGCCAGTCGGCCGCCAGCCGCGCCGTATAGGGCGGTGAATAGGAAAAGCGCAGCGAGCTTGGATCGGTCGGCGTCAGGCCGGCCAGCAGGGCCGGCACGGTCAGGGCGGTGAACCGCGCCTGCGTCAGCGTCGCCGAGGCCGAAAGCGTCAGGCGCTGCGTCCACTGGCCCCGCCAGCCCAGCTCCAGGCCGCTGATCGTGGCCGAGCCGGCGTTGATGATCAGGTTGGGAGGGTCGTTGGCGGCGACGCCGTCGCGATCGAAGTTCTCGGCCGGAAACAGGGCCCGCTGGATGTCGCGCGACCAGCCCCGGAACAGCGCCGCATCGACGCGATGGCGCCAGTCACCCTCGCCCCCGGCCCATTTGAGGCCCAGTTCGACGTCGGTCAGGCTTTCGGGCGCGTAGACCTGATAGGCCTCGAGCAGCGGCCCGAACTCGGGCGCATTGACGCCGCCGGCGCGGTAGCCCCGACGCGTGACGGCGTAGAGGGTGAGGTTGGGTCGCCCGCGCCAGGTCAGCCCGAGGGTCCAGGTCGGCGCCGAGGACTGAGCCCGGCCGGCCTCGCCGCAGGCGGCCTCTGAGATGTCGGCGGCCGGAGCCGCCACCCGCACCAGGCAGGCGCTGGAGACGTCGCGGGTGTAGCGAAGGCCGGCCTCAAGCTCGAAGCCCGCCCCCAGTCGCCGCGTGGCGTCGAGGAAACCGGCCAGGCTCTCGCCGCGCCGGTATTGGAACTCGACGCGGGCCGGATTGGTCGGCGTCACCACGCTGGCCCACAGGGTGCGCTGCACGCCGACCGGGGCGGTCGACATGTAGAAGACGCCCGCCTGCCAGGCGCCGTCCTGATCCCCGTCGCTGGCCCGCACCTCCTGGGTGAACTGGCCAAGGTCGATGTGCCGGACGATCTGGTTGAGCGGCAGCGGCGAGCCGTCGCTGTCGAGGGCGCTGTCGAGCACGCTGCGCCGATAGGCCGTGACCGAGCGGACGTTCAGCCCGCCCTCGCGCCAGTCGAGCCGCAGGGTCGCCCCGTCGTTGCGACGGTCAGAGCGTGGGGGAAGATCGATGTCGGTGGCGCGGGTCCCGCGCGCCCTCTGCCGGGAGAGAGCGATGTCGATGTCGCAGCCGGCCACGCCGCAATCGAAATAGGGCGCGGCCTCGGGCGTGCGGCCGTTGCCGCCGCCGGTGACGTCCGGCGGGTTTGGATAGCTGCCCGACAGGATGGCGGCGCTGCCCGTCTCCCAGGCCCGAAAGCCATCGAGCACCAGCAGAGCCGACAGCGGCCCGTCCGGCTTCCAGGCCAGCGACAGCCGCACGGCGGCCTGGTCGCGGTCGTCGAGATCGCCGCCGGCGCCGAGGTTCTCGACCACGCCGTCGCGCTTGAGGCCGTAGGCGGCCAGGCGCACCGCCACCGGCGCGTCGTCCCCCGTCAAATCGGCCGCCGCCTCGATCTCGCGCAGGCGATAGGAGCCTGTCGCGGCGCGGACATAGGCGCCCCGCCCCGGCTCGCTGGTGTGGATCAGCAGCGCGCCGCCGGTGGTGTTGCGGCCGAACAGAACGCCCTGCGGCCCTCGCAGCACCTGCACTTCCGACAGGTCGAACGACGGCAGGATCGAGCCGTTGTTGGGCAGAGGCGCCTCGTTGACATAGGTGATCACCGACAGCGCGGAGTCGCCGGCCGTGGCGCGGCGCTGGCCGCGAATGACCAGGGTGGGCGTCTCGACCGAGACCTGGCCGGCGGCGGTCAGGCCCAGCGCCGCCTGCCGCAAGGCCAGAGCGCCGTCGCCGCCGAGGCGGTCGAGATCGGCGGCCGACACCGCCGCGACCGAGGCCGGCACGTCGATCAGCCGCTCCTCGCGGCGGCGGGCCTGGACCAGCACGGCGTCGAGCGGCTCGACGACTTCCGGCCTGCCGATGGGCTGACGCGGGTCGGGCGCTCGAACGGCGGCTTTTGAAGGCGGCGGCGCGGCTGGCGTCAGAGCAAAGGCGCGGGGGCCGATGCGGCGCGCGGTCAGGCCGCTGCCGCGCAGCAGGCGCTTGAGGGCTTCCTCGGGCTCGGAGACGGCGCGGCCGCCGGGCGAGCGCAGGCCAGCCACCGCCTGGGGCGCGAACAGCACGTCGACCCCGGTCTGCGCGGCATAGGCCTGCAGCGCGCCCTCCAAAGGACCGGCTGGAACGTCGAAACGAAGGGGAGCCGCCAGCGCCGCCGGGGCCTGGGCCAGCAGCGCCACGGCCGCCAGGGCCGGCGCCGCGCGGCTAGTCGGCCGTCGCACCGGTGTCCTTGGCCGGTGAAAGCACGATCGAGCCGTCGGCGGCCTCGCCGAGAGTCAGGCCATGGATGACGGCGACCGCGCGGGCGAAGGCCAGGGGATCGTCGCCGCCGAAGGCGCCGCTGAGCTTGAGGTCCTTGGCCGAGCCGCGCACGACGATCCGGCGTCCGCCCCGACGGTTGATCTCGACGGCGGCGTCGCTGAGCGCGTCGCCCTTCAGCACCAGCTTCCCGTCGCGCCAAGCCGTGGCGGCGGCGACGTCGGCCGATGATACCGCCTCGCGCCCTTGCCCATCCATCGCCAGAACCTGGCCCGGCGACAGCTCCACGGGTTGTTCCCCGCCGCTGACCCGCACCCGGCCGCGCAGCAGCGCGACCTCGTAGGTCTTGGCGACCGGCGCCAGGTCGACCTCGAAGGCCGTGCCGAGGGCGCGGACGACATGGCCGCCGCCGCTGACCTCGAACGGGCGCGACGGATCATGGGCGACGTCGAAGAAGGCCCGGCCGCCGGTCAGCGTAATGTCGCGCGAGCGGCGGTCGATACGGGCGGTCAGCCGGGCGCCGCCGTCGAGCACCACGCGCGAGCCGTCGGCCAGCACCACGGCGCTGCGATGGCCGGGCGCGGCGGCGAAGGTCTGTTCGGAGGCGCCCGTTCGCGTCCAGGCGAAACCGCCCACTCCCACCAGGATCGCGACGCCCGACAGGCCGGCCGCCATCAGTGCGAGACTTCGGCGCGACCCGCGCGCCCTGCCCTGCGCGAAGGCCGCGCGGGCCTGGGCCAGTTCGCGATCAAGCCCGCCACCGGCGACGGCGTCGTCGAGCGCCGTCTCCACCTCGGCCATGGCGGCATAGGCGTCGACATGCTCGGCGTCGGCCTCGAGCCAGGCGGTCAGCGCGGCCTCGTCAGTGGCGCTCCAGCCGCGCGCGCGCCTACGCTCATGCCAGTCGGCCGCGGCGTCGTAGACGTCGGCCAGCCCGTCGTTGGCGGGAACCGGACTCATGGACGGCGAACCCGTCGGGTCAGATGGGCCATGGCCCTGCGCACGTCCTTCTCCACGGTGCTGATCGACACCCCCAGAGCGTCGGCGATGGCCTGATGCCTCAGGCCGTCGATCCGGTAAAGCAGGAACACGTGGCGGGTTCGCTCGGGCAGATCGGCCAGGACCTGGCGAACCTGCGTCAGGGTTTCCCGGTCGATCAGCGTCTGTTCGGGCGTGGCCGGAACCTGGGCGGCGGCGTCTTCTTCAATCTCGGGCGCGGCCAGGCGGCGCACCTGCTGGCGGCGCGCACGGTCGCGGATCAGGTTGGCGGCGGTCTGGAAGAGGTAGGAGTCCAGCCGCTCGACTCCCTCGTCGGGCGGGCGGCGGGCGAAGCGCAGGAAGACCTCGTGCACCAGGTCGTCGACATCGGCCCCGCCGCCGATGCGCAGGGCGATGAAGCGGCGCAGCATGCCCTCGTGCCGGCGCACGACCTCGTCGATGCCGCCCGGCCGAAGCTTTGCGATCGCCGCCTGACTGAACGCGGACTGTCCGGACACCTCGTTCTCCCGCTCTGGGGCCGGGCTATTCGAACTTGGCCGCCAGACGATGGCCGAACCGACGCCGAGACCGGCGTTTTGGCCCCTTCGCTGCTCATTTGATCAGCATGCGCCCGATTTGCGTGCAGCTTGACCAGGCGCGCACCAGACCGTCCGGAGGCGAAAAAAGTCGTAAGGGCGATCGCCCCTCGCCCGTCTTGCGGCCCGGAACCGAGCTTCTGGCCGGTCCTCAACGAAGGGGATGAACTTGAACCGCACTGCCTTCCGCACCTTCCGCCGCGCGGCCCTGGCCACCAGCGCACTCGCCGCCCTGGCCGCCGCCAGCGCCCACGCCCAGGAAGCGCCGGACGCCGCCGTCGACGAGATCATCGTCACCGCGCTGAAGCGCTCGACCAGCCTGCAGGACACCCCGCTCAGCATCTCGGCGGTCGGCGAGACCCAGCTCAGCCGGATCGGCGCCACGGGTATCAACGACTATTTCCGCCAGGTGCCGAACCTGTCGCTGGACGGCGGCACGCCGTCGAACCGCCGCATCACCCTGCGCGGCGTGCGCAGCGCCGGCGAAGCCACCACCGGCCTCTATTACGACGAAACCCCGCTGACCGGCCCGACCGGCACCACCCAGGACGCCGGCTCGACCACGCCGGACATCAACCTGTTCGACGTCGAGCGCGTCGAGGTGCTGCGCGGCCCGCAAGGCACGCTGTACGGCTCGGGCTCGATGGGCGGCACCCTGCGGGTGATCTTCAACAAGGCCGACACCAACGAGTACGCCGGCGCGGTCGAGGCGCAAGCGACCACCACCAAGAACGGCGACGGCGGCTACTACGGCAAGGGCATGGTCAACGTGCCGCTGATCCAGGACAAGCTGGGCGCGCGCCTGGTGCTGTATCGCGAGCAGCGCGGCGGCTATGTCGACAGCGTTCCGCTGAACAAGCAGGACATCAACGGCTCGACCGCCAGCGGCGGCCGCCTGATGCTGACCTACACCCCCACCGAGAACCTGACGATCCGCACCACGGCGGCCCTGCAGAACGAAGAAGTCGACGGCCAGGCCACCTGGTCGGCCGCCGCCGGCCGCTACAAGTCCGACCGCAAGACGATCGCCCAGAGCAACTCCAAGCTGGCGCTCTACAACGTCACCGCCGAATGGGACCTCGACTTCGCGACGCTGACGGCGACGTCTTCGTACTACAAGTGGAAGATGCTGCGGAACAGCGACTGGACCAACAACATCGCCAACAACCGCGCCAGCAGCGCCGCCTGCGGCCGCTACTTCGGCCTGTCGGGCACGACCTGCTCAAGCAGCCAGCTGTCGCAGTACACCGCCTGGGCGGACTCGCGCGGCCCGGCCGTCTCGTGGCAGCCGATGAGCCTGGAGACCTGGACCCATGAACTGCGCGCCAGCGGCAGCCTGCTGGAAGACAAGCTCGATTGGACCGGCGGCGTCTACTACGAGACCCGCAAGGACCACGTCGACAGCATCCAAACCCGCGCCGACGCCACCACCGGCATGGCCATCCAGCCGTTCGACGCCCTGGGTGCGCGCTACATCGACAACGACGTCAAGCAGACCGCCTTCTTCGGCGAGCTGTCGTACCACGTCACAGACGCCCTGACGGTGACCGGCGGCGCCCGCCGCTTCGACTACGACAAGACCGTCTCGGGCGCGGTGACGATCGGCAACGTGATCTCCAACTCGCCGGTCACCGCCTTCAGCCAGGTCGACGCCAGCGCCAAGGGCTGGGTGCAGCGCGTCAACGTCAACTACGAGGTCAGCAAGTCGCTGATGGTCTACGCCCAGGCCTCCAAGGGCTTCCGTCCCGGCGGCGCCAATAACATCCCGGGCCTGACCACGGGCCTGGTGGCCTTCGCGCCCGACAGCCTGTGGAACTACGAAGCGGGTGTGAAGAGCGACTGGTTCGACCGCCGCCTGACCGTGAACCTGTCGGCCTATCAGATCGACTGGGACAACATCCAGGTTCAGGCGCAAGCCAACGTCGGCGCGAACTTCTTCATCATCACCAACGCCGGCGCGGCCCGCATCCGCGGTTTCGAGCTGGAAGCCACCGTGCGGCCGATGACCGGCCTGACCCTGAGCAGCGCCATCGGCGTTTCCGACGCCAAGCTGACCGAGGACATGACCAACTCGTCGGTGACGGTGTCGGGCTCGACGGGCCTGGCCGGCGACCGACTGCCGTTCGTGCCGAAGTTCAGCGGCTCGGTGAACGCCGACTACACCTGGCCGATCGGCGACGGCCTCAACGGCCTGGTCCACCTGGACGCCAGCTACACCGGCAAGACCGCCTCGCAGTTCCGCCCAACCTACGTCTACTACGAGAAGGTTCCGTCCTACGCGGTGGTCGGCGCGCGCGTCGGCGTCGAGGGCGAAGGCTGGGGCGCCTACGCCTTCGCCCAGAACCTGACCAACTCGATGGGGCCGGTCTCGGTCACCTCGGCCGCCGGGGCGCTGGACCAGGTGGTCAGCCTGACGCCGCGCACCCTGGGCGTCATGGTCCGCCGCACTTTCTGATCCCGCTCATTCAGTACAGAGATCATCGCATGAAAACCCGCATCGCTTCGGCGGCCCTGGCCGTCCTCCTCTGCGCCGCCGCCGCGCCCGCCCTGGCCCAGGAAGCCGCCAAGCCCGCCGCCCAGGTCGACTTCGGCAATGTGCGCCCGCCGCAGCCGACCTCGCCCTACACCAAGCAGGCCAAGGCGCTGATGGCGTCCAAGGCCTTCAAGGCGGCCAAGGCGACCCTGGCCGCCGGCTACGAGCAGACGGTCGAGGACATCGTCACCCTGACCGAAATCCCCGCCCCGCCGTTCGGCGAGGCCGAGAAGGGCAAGGCCTATCTGGCCATGCTCGCCAAGGAAGGCCTGACCGATCTGGAGACCGACGCGGCCGGCAACGTCATGGGCCTGCGCAAGGGTACGGGCGGCGGCGGCCTCCTGGTGGTGGCCGCCCACCTCGACACCGTGTTCCCGGCCAGCACCGACGTGAAGGTCCGCCGCGACGGCGACAAGCTCTACGCCCCCGGCATCGGCGACGACACCGTGGGCCTGGGCTCGATCCTGGCCATCCTGCGCGCCATCAACGCCGCCGGCATCCAGACCAAGAGCGACATCCTGTTCGTCGGCGACGTGGGCGAGGAAGGCCCCGGCGACCTGCGCGGCATGAAGGAGCTGTTCTTCAAGGGCAAGTACAAGGACAAGATCGACGCCTTCATCTCGCTGGAGCCCAGCGGCCCGACCGTGATCGTCAACGGCGGCGTCGGCTCCAAGCGCTACAAGACCACCTTCAAGGGTCCGGGCGGCCACAGCATGGGCGACTTCGGCACGGTGAACCCGGCCTTCGCCCTGGCCGACGCCGCCCGCCAGTTCGGCGAGCTGAAGGTCCCCAGCGACCCGCGCACGGTCTACAACATCGGCCTGCTGGAGGGCGGCACGTCGGTCAACTCGATCCCGTTCGCGGTGTCGATGACCGTGGACATGCGCTCGTCGGGCAAGGCCGAACTGAAGGCCGTCGAGGATGCGTACCTGGCCATCCTGCCCAAGGCCGTCGAGGCCGAGAACGCCGCCCGCTCGACCAAGCGCGGCGTGATCAGCCTGGACAACAAGATGGTCGGCGACCGCCCGGTGGGCGAGACCCCGGCCAACTCGCCGTTCGTGCAGCAGCTGGCCGCCGTCGGCGACGCCCTGGGCAAGCCCATGGGCTACGTGGCCGGCTCGACCGACGCCAACATCCCCATGAGTCTGGGCAAGCCGGCGGTGACGCTGGGCGCCGGCTTCGTGACCTTCCGCGGCCACTCGCTGGAGGAAGGCATGGAGGTCAACAAGGCCCGCGACGTCGAGAGCATCGCCACCACCATGGCGCAGATCCTGATGGTCGCCGGCGCCAAGTAGAGGCCCGAAACAAGAAAGAGGGCGCGATCGGCGCCCTCTTTCCCTCTTCTTCAACGCCCCGGCTCAGAGACCGCCGGGCTTGCACTCGTTCTGGAAGAACTTGTCGATCTCGACCAGCTGGGTCTCCATCATGGCCGGGGTCATGGTCACGTAGCCGTGGCCCATGTCCTTGATTTCCAGCCACTTGTACGGCTTGTTCGCCGCCTTCAGCCCGGCGATGAAACGGCGCGAGTCCTTGATGTCGACATTGGTGTCGCGGTCGCCGTGGTACAGGAAGACCGGGATCTTGGCCTCGCCGGCCTTCTGGATGGCGTCCAGCCCGCCGACGAACGGGCGCTGATACTCACGCCCGAGCCGGCTTTCGGCGGTGACCTTCTTCATGTCGGCCAGGCTGCCGCCCGCGCCCGAGACGGCGCACTGGTAGAGGCCGTTGGGACGGATGGTCGCCGCCAGCGCCGAATAGCCGCCATAGGAATAGCCGAACATCACCGTCCGGTTCGGATCGGCGACCTTCTGGTCCATCAGCCACTTGGCGCCGTCGTCCTTGTCGTCCTGCATCTTCTGGCCCCACTCGTTGTCGCCGGCGGTCCAGAGCTTGCGGCCCCAGCCGTCGGAGCCGCGGAACTGGGGCTGCAGGACGACATAGCCGCGCGAGGCGAAGTACTGCACCCAGCCGGCGACGTCCCAGCCGAGGTGATCGCGCGCCCAGGGCCCGCCGTGGGGCATGATGATGGTCGGGAACGGCCCCTTGCCGAACGCGGCCGGCGGCGTGGTCAGGAAGGCCGGGATCATCAGGCCGTCGCGTGCGGCGTACTGCACCAGCCGCGTGTCGCCCAGCGTCTCGGGCTTGATCCACGGACGCGCCTTGCCCAGCAGGCTCAGCTTGCCGTCCTTGGTCAGCAGGTAGTACTCGCCGGGGTCCTTGGGGCCCGACTTCATGACGATGGCGGCGTCGCGGTCCTGCGACCAGGCCTGCACCGCCACGTCGGCGCCGTCGGCGACGTTGATCTTCGCTTTCTGGCCGGTGCCCGGATCGATCCAGTCCATCGGGGTGAGTTTGATGGACAGGGCGTTGCGCAGCCCCTTGTTCATCCCGGCCAGCTGCGGATCGGTCCAATAGATGCTGCCCGCCGCGTCGTTGTAGCGGAAGCCCAGCAGGTTGCCGTCGTTGTCCTCGATCACACCGGCGGCGTCGAACATCTTGTGCTCGAAGGCAGGCTCCAGGAACGCCTTGCTGCGGATGTCGTACTCGTAGATGCCGGCCTTGTCGCCGCTGCGCACGCCCTGCACGTAGACGATGTTGGGATCGGGCGAGAAGCCGGCGATCGTGAAGATGTTGCGGTCCTTCAGGAACGAGCGGAAGTGCTGCTCGAACTGGCCCGTGGCCGGGTTCTTGATCCACTGGGCGTAGAAGGCCTTGCCGTCCTCGAAATCGATCTCGGACTTGGCGCGGATTTCGCCCTTGGAGTCCGTCTGCAGGTCGCCGAAACGCTCCGAGCCGCGCTCGATCCGCTCGGCCGTGCCGCTGTAGACGTCGGCCCGGTAGATGTCGCCGTTGTCGTCGACCACCAGGATCTTGCGCGGGTCATGCGGCAAGGTGTCGAGGATCTGAGGGTTGTTGGTCGCCTTCTCGAAGTCCTCGGCCTCGGAACGCGAGCGGCTTTCCGGCAGCGCCGGGATCCACTTCTCGCCCTTCAGGTCGGTGATGAAAAGCTTGCCCAGGTGCCCCTTGAAGCTGCCCACCGTGTAGAGCTGCTGGACGACCACGGCCAAGCGGTCGTTCTTGATGAACTCCACGCTCTTGAAGACCATGTGCTTGGAGCTGAGCAGGTTGGGCGGCCGATCGATGTGCGCAGTCTCCCACACCCCGATCAACTGCTCGTCGCCGTCGGCCGAGATCAGCGCGGCGATGCGCTTGCCATCCGGCGAGATCACCACGTCGCTCAGCCCCGGAAGGCGGGTCAGCTCGCGGGCCGACGGCGCACCGGGATTGGGCGCCCTCGCCTGCGCCTGACCGGCGACCAGACACATGCCCAGGACGGCCGCTGCGGCCGACAGGGCGAACCTGCTCTTCGACTTCACTCAGACACCCCACTCTGGCTTGCGACTCGCCCTTAGCGAGCAGCACATGCGCGAAGCTTTTCGTAAAGCGCCGGGCGGAGACGCGCGCCATACAGGCGCGGATCACCCCCAAACGCCGTTGCCGACGCACCAACATGTCCGAAGTGTGTTCATGCTGTAACGGTTTTCGCAAGAATGCGCATCATTTCAGCAACCGGCGTTGCGCGGACGAACTCAGCGAGCCTTACTCTAGGTGGCGCCGCAGAGGGCATCAGCGATGCGGGCCGTTTTCCGAGTCAGGGGCTCGAGGGGAGTAGAAATGTTGCAACGTAAGTTCCTGCTGGGAACGAGCATGATCGTCGGCCTCATGGCCGCGACGGCCGCGCCCGGCTTTGCATTCGCTCAATCCGCCAATCCGCCGGCCGACGGCAACCAGGTCGACGAACTGATCGTCACCGGCTCGCGCATCAAGCGCACCGAGTACAACAGCGTCTCGCCGGTGCAGGTGATCACCAGCGAAAGCTCGTCGCTCGCCGGCATGATCAACCCCACCGAAGTTCTGCAGAGCGCCTCGGTCGCCGCCGGCTCGACCCAGATCAACAACCAGTTCACCGGCTTCGTCGTCAACGGCGGCGGCGGGGTGAACACCATCTCGATCCGCGGCCTGGGCGACCAGCGCACCCTCGTCATGCTGAACGGCCGCCGCCTGCCGCCCGCCGGCACGCAAGGCGCCGTCGCGGCCGTCGACCTCAACATCCTCCCCGACGCCATCGTCGAGCGGTACGAGATCCTGAAGGACGGCGCCTCGTCGATCTACGGTTCGGACGCCGTGGCCGGCGTGGTCAACGTCATCACCCGCACCAACCTCGACGGCGGCCGGCTGGAAGCCTCGGGCCGCTTCGGCGGCGGCGGCGACGGCGGCAACGAGTACACCTTCAGCGGCGCCTACGGCAAAGTGCTGGACCGCGGCCGCTTCCTGATCAGCGGCCAGTACTACGAGCAGAAGGCCCTGAAGTTCGGCGACCGCAAGGACCTGAACTGCCAGGAGCAGTATACCTTCAACCCGACCACGGGCGCCCGCAACGACTGGATCGACGTCGACACCGGCACCTTCAAGTGCTTCGGCGCCTCGGGCGCGCTGTTCAACTACATCCCGGTGACCCTGCCGAACGGCGCCTTCTACGGCAGCCGCGCGCGCATCTCGACCGACGGCCCGGCCTATGCCGCCAACCAGCCCTACTGGGCCGCCGCCGCCGCCGACCCGAACCTGCCGGGCTACCGCTTCGCGCCGCTGAACGACCGTGACTCGGTCAACGCCCTCGACGCGGCTTCGGACTTCATCTCGCCGGTGAAGCGCTACACCGTCTATGCCGAGGGCCAGTACGACCTGAACTTCGGTGAACTGTACGGCGAATTCCTGGGCCACCAGCGCAAGTCGTCGCAGACCAACGTGCAGCAGCTGTTCCCCTACATCTGGGAAACCGCCCCCTGCTCGGTGAACCCCTTCAACTGCGGCGGCGGCATTCCCGCCAACACCTTCATCCCGCAGTCGCTGGTCCTGACCCCCTACGTCTTCAAGCAGGACGTCCAGGTGTTCCGCGGCCTGGCGGGCCTGCGCGGCAAGTTCGGCGAAGGCCTGGGCTTCCTGACCGGCTGGGACTGGGACGCCTATGTCAGCTACTCGAAGAACCGCGGCAAATACTCGCTGACCGGCATCAACAGCGAGCTGTTCCTGGCCTCGATCGGCGGCGACTGGGCCAATACCTTCACCTTCGACGGCATCTGCCCGCCCGGTTCGCCGGCCGGCTGCCGCCCGGTGAACCTGTTCTCCGACCAGGTGCTGCGCACCGGCAACCTGACGCCGGAAGACTACGCCTATCTCAAGCTGACCGAGAACGGCGTCACCAACTACACCCAGACCATCGTCGAAGGTCAGATCTCGGGCGACATCCTGAGCCTGCCGGCCGGCAAGCTGGCCGGCGCGTTCGGCGTCTCCTATCGCCGTGACGAACTGGACGACAAGCCCGGCGAGAACCTGGCCAACCAGAACTTCTACAACCTGGCCACCGCCAACCGCACCAAGGGCGACGACAGCGTCGTGGAAGCCTACGGCGAACTGGAAGCCCCGCTGCTGAAGGGCCTGCCGGCGTTCGAAGCCCTGACCCTGAACCTGTCGGGCCGCTATTCGGACTACGACTCCTACGGTTCGAACTCGACCTACAAGACCGGCCTGAACTGGCAGCTGACCAACCAGTACCGCCTGCGCACCAGCTACGGCACCTCGTTCCGCGCCCCGGCGCTGTTCGAGCGCTTCCTGGGCAACCAGGGCGGCTATCTGAGCCAGACCTCGGTCGACCCCTGCATCCGCTGGGCGGGCGACGGCACCTCGGTGGTCAACCCGGTGATCGCCGCCAACTGTCAGGCGGCCGGCATCCCCGGCAACTACAGCGGCGCCAACCCGTCGGTCTTCATCATCACGGGCGGCGGCCAGAACCTGAAGCCCGAGAAGTCGAAGGCCTTCAGCGCCGGCTTCGTCTGGACGCCGGAATTCGCCGACCTGAGCGTGGCGATCGACTACTACGAGATCGAGGTCAACGACCAGGTCACCAGCAACGGCGCGGCCGTCGTCGGCCAGTGCTACGCGGCCGCCGACTATCCGAACAACCCGTTCTGCGACCTGTTCACCCGCGACACCGATCCGACCTCCCCGACCTATCTCGGCATCACCGAGATCGACGGCAGCTTCCGGAACATCGTCAGCCAGACCAGCCGCGGCATCGACCTGACGACGCGCTACTCGCGTGACGTCGGCCCGGGCAAGTTCACGCTGGAAACCCAGTTCAGCTGGACCCTGGAAGACACCCAGGAGCTGTTCCCGGGCAACACCGACGACTTCAACGGCCTGATCGGCGAGCCGGCCGTGGTGGGCAACACCCAGGCCCGCTACCGCTGGAACGACCTGACCTTCACCTGGTCGACCGAGTTCGTGGGCCGCCAGTCGAACTACGAGTACCAGTTCGGCACCGACCTCTCGCCGCCGTCGAACTACACGACCCCGCAGGGTTCGGCCTATCGGGCCAAGAACCACGCCGAGGCCATGTGGTACCACCACCTGTCGGTTCGCTATCAGACCGACACCTGGGAAGGCATCGTGGGCGTCAGCAACGTCTTCAACGAAGACCCGCCCAAGGTCTCGCCGGCCCTGGCCGACAAGGGCAACTACAGCTACGGCCGCGTCGGCAGCTACGCCTTCGCGACGCAGTACGACTACATCGGTCGCCAGGTGTTCGTGAACCTGACCCGTCGCTTCTAACCCAGGCGAAGGCTCGAAACAGGAAGGGGCGGCGCTTGCGCCGCCCCTTCTTCGTTACCGCCAATGTCCTGCGCCAGGGAACGCGCCCGCGCAGAGTAGCTAAGAACGCTCCCGCCTTTCCCCGCCCGGATAGTCCAGGTTCGGGCGTACACACTTTGTCACGTCATTGATGAGATCCGGAATCCGCCGCCGGTGTATTGCCCGCCTCCGGGCGAATGCTTTCCCCCTGTTGTTCCGTCGGCGCTCCCTCGCTGACCTTACGGCAAGGACGGCGTTCGTTGATGTGATCAGGCAGAGGCGGACGTGGCGACGACCGAACGTATCGGATTCAGGGAAGCGACAAGGTGGCTGTCGGAGATCGTCGGTCCCGACGTCGCCTATGTGAAACTCGGGATCGTCTACACCCTGGCCATCGGCCTGATGTCGCTGGCGACGCCGATCTCGGTCCAGCTGCTGATCAACAGCGTGGCCAACATCGCCCTGCCCGCTCCGCTATGGACGCTGTCGGGCGTGCTGCTGTCGCTGCTGCTGATCGTGGCCGCCCTCAGCGCCCTGCGCGTCTACCTGATGGCGGCGTTCGAACGCCGGGTTTTCGCGCGCGTGGTGGCCGAGATCACGATCAGGGCGGTGCACGCCCAGAACCCGTTCTTCGGCGACGCCGCCCGCGGCGACCTCTTCAATCGCTACTTCGACCTGACCGTCGTCCAGAAGGCCGTGCCGGGCCTGGTCATCGGCGCCTTCACGATCCTGCTTCAGGGGATGGTCGGCCTGACGGTGACGAGCTTCTATCACCCGTTCTTCCTGGCCTTCAACGTCGTGCTGGTCGTCGCGGTGGTGCTGGTCTGGCTGGTCTGGCGGCGCGGCGCGATCACCGGCGCGGTCGCGCTCAGCCACGCCAAGCACGACGCCGCGCGCTGGCTCGAGAGCGTCGGCGGCTCGAACGGCTTCTACAAGTCCAGCCGCCACCTGGCCTTCGCCATGGACCGGTCCGAAGCCATGACCGCCGCCTATGTGGGCGCGCACAAGCGCTATTTCCGCTCCAGCTTCGCCCAGACCTTGAGCTACCTGCTGATCTACGCCCTGGCCAGCGCCGCCCTCCTGATGCTCGGCGGCAACCTGATCCTGCGGGGCGAGCTGTCGATCGGACAGCTGGTGGCCGCCGAGCTCATCCTTTCGGGCGTGTTCTACGGCGTCTCGCAGTTGGGCTACTACCTCGACACCTTCTACGACCTGGTCGCCAGCGCCGAAGAGCTGTCGCTGCTGTTCTCCATTCCGCAGGAGAAGCCGCCTTCGCGCGGCGCGGGCGCGCCCAGCGACGGCGCCCTGCGGCTCATGGACGTCAAGCTGGAAGACGCCCGCTTCGACTTCGCCCTCGCCGCCGGCGAACAGCTGGTGGTCGCCGCCGCCCCGGGCGCCGAGCGCAAGCTGGCCCTGGTGCTGAAGCGTCACGTCCACCCCGAGCGCGGCCTCGTCTCGATCGGCGGCGCCGACCTCGACGCCCTCGACATGTACCTGCTGCGCTCGCAGGTGCTGGTGCTCAACCGTCCGACCATCGCGGAAGTGACGATCCGGGAATATCTGGCGATGGCCGCCAGCGACGTCTCGGCGACGCGGATGCTGGAGGCGCTGGCCGCCGTCGGGCTGCAGGAACGCGTCGCCCAACTGCCCAAGGGACTGGACACGCCGCTCGCGGCGACGGGCCACCCCCTCAGCCTGGGGTCGATGATGGCCCTGCGCCTGGCCAACGCCCTTCTGGTCGAACCCAAGCTTCTCGTGCTCGGACAGCTCTACGACCTTCTGCCCTCGCGAACCCTGGCCGCCGTTCTGGGCGTGCTCAAGGCGCGCGGCGCCACCACCTTGCTGTTCACCGGCCGCCCCGAGGACATGGTCCTCGACGGCTGGCTTCACCTTGGCCTCTTCGAGCAACGCCGCTTCGCCACGCTGGCCGAGCTTCAGGACCACCTCGCCAACCGAGGGGAAGCCCATGCCCTACCGTCCTGAGCACCTCTCCCACTTCAAGACCCTGGCGCAGCAGCGCCCGCCGCGCGTTGTCGTGGCTCTGGGCTGGATGGTCGCGGCCGGCATCGTGGTGTCGCTGGCGATCCTGTTCTTCGTGCCCTGGATGCAGACCGCCCAGGGCAGAGGCCAGGTGGCGGCGCCGGACCCGACCGATCGCGCCCAGGACGTTTCGGCGCTGGTCGGCGGCCGGGTCGAGCGCTGGTACGTGCAGGACGGCCTGCACGTGGACGCCGGCGATCCGATCGCCCGCATCGCCGACCTCGACCCGAACCTCCTCACGCGCCTCGCCGAAGAGCGCGCGCAGGTGGAGGCCGAGATCGCGGCGGTCCGCCAGGCCCAGTCGGTGGCCAGCATCGACGTCGGCCGCACGCGCCAATTACTCGCCGAGGGGCTGGCCGCGCGCCGCGACTTCGAGCAGGCCCAGATCAAGGTCGCCGACGCCGGCGCCAAGCTGGCCGAGGCGCGCGCCAAGCTCAACCGCATCGACGTGCAGCTGAACCGGCAGTCCGCACAGATGGTCAGCGCGCCCCGCAGCGGCCGCATCCAGACCCTCAACGCCGCCGCCGGCGGCGGCCTGGTGTCGGCCGGCACGGTGCTGGCGGTGGTCGCTCCCGAACACACGCAGCGGGTGGTCGAACTGTTCATCGACGGGCGCGACGTGCCGCTCGTCCATCCCGGGCGCGCGGTGCGGCTCGAATTCGAGGGCTGGCCGGCGATCCAGTTCAGCGGCTGGCCCGCGGTGGCCCAGGGGCTGTTCGACGGCCGCGTTCGCTCCATCGACCCGACAGCCGCACCGTCGGGCCTGTTCCGCGTCCTCGTCGAACCCATGCCCGGCAAGGCCCCATGGCCCGACCAGCGCTTCGCCAGGCTGGGCGGCAAGGTTCGCGGCTGGGTGCAGGGCGAGACGGTTTCGGTCGGCTACGAGCTCTGGCGCCAGCTCAACGACTTCCCGCTCGACTTCGGTCAGGCGAGCGGGGCGGCCGCCACCGTCGGCGCTCCGCCGAAGAACGACGACAAGGACGGGGCCAAGGCGAAGTGATGGTCCGGCTCTCCATAATCCTTCTGCTGTTCTGCTCGGTCCCTGCCCTCGCCGCCGCCCAGGCGCCTGCGGCGGCCGAGCGGAGCGTTGCACCGCTCACCCTCGCCGAACTGCTGGCGGCCTCGGCCCGCTCGTCGCCCCAGATCGTCGAGCAGCTGGCGCGCGAACGTCAGGCCAGGAGCCGCGCGCTGACCGCCGAAGGCGCCTTCGACACGGTGTTCTCCGTCGAAAGCCGCGCTCGCGCGCTCGGCTACTATGACGGCGATCAGGCGGAGGCGCGCGCCACGCGGCCGTTCGGTGACAACGGCGGCTATGTCTACGGCGCCTATCGCGTCTCGCGCGGCGACTTCCCCATCTATGAGGACCAGGCGCACACCAACCAACTGGGCGAAGCCAAGATCGGCCTGCTCTACGCGCTGCTGCGCGACCGGCTGGTCGACGAGCGCCGCACGCGCCGCGCCCTGGCCGCCTCCGACATCGACATCGCCCGCTTCGAGCGTCAGGCCGTGGCGATCGGCGTGCAGACGCGCGCGATCATCGCCTATCAGAACTGGATCGCCGCCGGCTGGCGGCTGAAGACCTACCGCGAGCTCCTCGCCCTGGCCGAAAGCCGTCGCGGCGGCATCGAGCGGCAAGTCCAGCTAGGCGCCAAGCCGCAGATCCTGCTGACCGAGAACGAACAGAACCTGGTGCGCCGCCGCGCGCTGGTGGTACGCGCCGAAGGCGACCTGCAGGTCGCCGCGAATGCGCTGTCGCTCTACTACCGCGACGCGGCCGACCGGCCGGTCGTGGTGGACGAAGGCCGGCTGCCCGTCGAGGCCGGCGCGCTCGCCGGCGTCCGGGCCGCGACCACCGGCGCCGATCCGGCCGCCACGCGCCCGGACCTGCAAAGCCTGCTCTCGCGCGTGGACCAGTCGCAGGCCCGCCTGGCGCTGGCGCGGAACGACCTGAAGCCCCGCTTCGACCTGCGGCTCGAGCTGGGCAAGGATATCGGCTCGGAAGGCCTGGGCGGGCCCAGCCGCACGCCGACGGAAGCGGTCGTCGGCTTTCGCTTCTCGATCCCTCTCCAGAACCGCGCCGCCAGGGGCAAGCTCGACGAGACCCGCGCCGAGATCGATGCGCTGCAGGCGCGCGGGCGCTTCCTGCGCGACCAGATCGCCGTCGAGGTCGAAGGGATCGGCATCGCCCTGCACGCGGCCGAGCGTCTGGCCAGGGCCGCCGAACAGGAGCGCGATCTGGCCGACCGCCTGGCGGCCGCCGAGCGGCGCCGGTTCGAACTGGGCTCCAGCGACTTCTTCCTGGTCAATCAGCGCGAGGAGACCGCGACCGACGCGGCGATGCGCCTGATCGAAGCCCAGGCCCGCATCGCTGCAGCCCGCGCCGAACTCGCCGCGGCGACGGTGGACCATGCCGCACTGGGGCTGGACTGAGGCGAGGCAGGAACGCCCTCTCCCAGATCGGCCAGGCACGCGCTGGGCGGACAAAAAAGAAGGCGCCCGAAGGCGCCTTCCTTGATCACTCCCACTCGATTATAGCACATCCCCCTAAGATATTGATTTGCATCAAATATTCATGTCACGCACACGTGAAAACCAGTTTTCACCACGCCAAACCTCTATCGTTATGTTTTCACTAGGAAATATAATTATTTGACAAATGAATAGATTTGCGAACCACAGAAACAACATATAGCAATTGTGAATTATAATTTTCCGAAAATACTACGACAAAAATACCCTCACACCACCCAAACTACGACAAGCCCCTCCTCCGGGCATGTGAGGATGGCCTGCTCAGGCGGCCGAGGAAAAGTCTGCCACCCCGCCCTTCCTCCCATCGCGAATGCATGCGCCGCTATGGACTCACTGCCCAGCCCAAAAAGCGCGTAAAAAAATACCGTCAGCTTGACCATGAGGAATGGAAGACGCCTGACTTGCGTCAAAGCCGGGGCGTGCTCGGTGCTTACAATTTGCTGAGGACACCGGCCGAGTCTGGCCAGCTGAAAGGAACTCCCGATGATCCGCTTCATCGACCCTCAAGATCTGGAGGAGACCTTCCCCAGACTAATCAGACGTCGCGACCTTCGACAATTGGTCCCACTAGCGGATTCAACGATCTACGACCTTGAGCAGAAGGGGCTGTTTCCACGCCGCTTTCAACTTACCCGACGCAGCGTAGCCTGGAACCTGACTGAGATTGAAGCCTGGCTGCGGAACAGGCAAGACGGCGCGTCATCCGATACGGCGCCCCGCGCCCCGATTCCCGACGTCCGCCTTCGAAAGGCTCGTCCGGTCAGGAGCCGCTAGTAACTGCGTCGCGCCAGGAGCGGACCTTGGGACCCCTTCGACTCTTCGCCGGCCCTGCAAGGCGTCATCGTCTCCACAGGCGCCATAAGCAATCCTCGACTCTTCGCCCGGGCAGAACGACCGACCCGTAGCACGCAACGTAGCCGCCGTCGCTTGTCCGGGACCACGGCCATCGACCCGCAAAGCTGAAGCCGGCTTCTGGCGGCATGAAAGGGAGCACCGCGTTGCCGGGTTCATGGTTTGACCCGCCTAGGTGGTTGGCTCCAAATCGCAAGCCAAGCATTCAAGGTATGCCCCGGCTCATGGACCCTCGCCTTTGAAACTGGAGTCGATTTTCCGCGCCTCTGCGCCGCTGCGCGCCGCCCCGGTGGCGCTGCGCTATCTGCTGGCCACCGCCATCATCTTGCTGTTCTTCGCACTTCGCGTGGCGGCCGCGCCTTACATGGGCGGGTTTCCGTTTCTACTGTTCTTTCCGGCGATCATCCTGATCTCGGCGCTGTTCGATCGCGGGACCGGGGTGTTTGCCGTCCTGCTGAGCACGGGCATGGCCTGGTACTTCTTCGTCCCGACCGTCCGCTCGTTCGAGCTGCCGAACCTGAAGGACGCCCTGCCCCTGGCGCTCTACGTGCTGATCGGCCTTTTTCTGGCCGTTACGGTCGAGGCCTTACGCTCCACGGCCGAGCGCCTAGCCAGGACGAGCCTGGCGCTGAAACGCGCCAACGACTTCAACAAGCTGCTGATCGAAGACATCAACCATCGGGTCAAGAACCACCTGGCCTCCGTCAACGGCCTCTTGCACCTGTCTTTTCGGGAGATCACCGACCCCGACGCGCAGCGCGCCGTAAAGGAGGCGACCGGACGCATCGGGGTTCTAGGCAGGCTCTATACGCGCTTGCACCTCTCCGACGAGGCGACCGCCATCTGCGCGCGCGACTACATCTGCTCGATCTGTGACGACCTGCGCGACGGCGTCATCGGCGTTCGCCCCGTAGGCCTGCGCGTGGACGTCGCCAGGATCGACATCGGCTCGATGATGGCCGTGCCGATCGGTCTGATTGTCAACGAGCTGGTGGAGAACGCCCTCAAATACGCCTTCCCAGACGATCGCGCTGGCCTCATCACCGTCACCTTCGACCTGGACGAGGTGGGCCGGCTTCATCTCGCCGTCGCCGACGACGGCATCGGCTTCGATCCTGCTTCAGCTCGGAAAGGCGGCGGCACGAGGCTGGTGCGCTCGCTCGTCCAGCAACTGCATGGCCAGCTCGAACGATCCGGACCGCCGGGCACGGCTTACGACATCCGCTTTACCGCCGAACCGTCGGGCTCGGTGCGCTAAGCTGGAATTCCGAGCGGACCTTCCGCCCCGCTCTTGGGAGCCCATTCCCCCGCCAACTGCTGGCGAAGATCCAAAACCCGGACGCGCGCGCCGCCAGGATAGGCAGCCGCCAACCGTCGCGCTTCCCGCTCGGCCTGGCCGCCGGTCTCGAAGAACAGCACCTCGCCCGTGTCGCACAGCTTCACCGACCAGCCGCCCTCGAAGGGCGACACTCCAAACACAAATGCAATCTGACCCCCGAACATCTCGACCATCGGCGGCCGGCCGCGATCTGCCGCAGATCGCGGCCGGCCTCCGCCTGGATTAGCGCTCGACGTCGCCTTGCCCGGTCTTGCCCGGCTGGATCGCGCCGGAGTCGACGCCGCCGGCGAGGCCGTCACCCTCGCCTTCGATGTCGCGCTCTTCCTGGCGCTCGCCCGGACGACGCTCGCCCTGCTGGTTCTGCTGATCCGGCTGGGCCTGCTGGGGGTTGTTCTGTTGTTGCTGCGGCTGGCGGGTGTCGCCCTGCTGGTTCTGCTGGCCGACTTGCTGGCGCTGCGCGTCGCTCGACTGCTGCTGCATGCGATCGTTGTTGGCGTTCTCGCCCATGGCCGTCTCCCTTGAATGGCTGGTCGCCGGTTGCTCCGGCTCAGCACAAATGCGGGCGATCGGAACCCGTTCCTATGTCGAAAACCCGACCCACAACCCGCCATAACCGACTGATTTTTAGCGAGTAATGGCTCCAAGGTGCTGTGTGACTGAAATCGTCTCTCAACTAGCATGGCCATAGGAACCAGCATCCAGGGCGCGGGCTTCAAGCGGCGATCAACTCACAGGGAGAGTCGCCATGGCCACCGCCAAAGCCGCCACCAAGACCGCCTCGAAATCGGGAAAGTCCGCCAAGGCTCGCCGCACCCGCCGCACGGGTCGGCGCGATCCTCTGGCGATCCGCCTGCTCAAGGCCGATCACCGCGAGGTGGAGGCGATGTTCGACGAGTACGAACAGCTGGAGAGCGATCGCGAAAAGCAGGCGCTGTTCGACAGGATCGCCCTGGCCCTGAAGGTCCACACCCAGATCGAGGAGGAGATCCTCTATCCCGAAAGCCGCGGCGAGGTGGAGGACGACCTGATCGACGAGGCCTATGTCGAGCACGACGGCGCCAAGAAGCTGATCGCCGAGATCGAGGCGATGAAGCCCGGCGAGGAGTTCTACGACGCCAAGGTCAAGGTGCTGGGCGAGTACATCAAGCACCACGTCAAGGAAGAGGAACAGCCCGGCGGCTTCTTCGCCCAGGCCAAGAAGGGCGACGAGGACCTCGAAGCCATGGGCGAACGCATGGCCGCGCGCAAGGAAGAGCTGATGGCGGAGTTCTCCAAGCAGCCCTCCCACTGACATCCAGCAGGATCGACCGGGCGGCGATCGTTCCCTTCAGGAGCAGGTCGCCGCTCGGTCGGACCGGCGCATCGAAGGTGTCAGTGCTTATGCTCGGGCATGCCCTTGCGCTTGGTGTGCGCGAACTCTTCCAGCTGCTTCTCGCTCATCGACAGCATCGACTTGGATGCGCCCTTGAGCTTGCTCTTGGGCGTGTCGCCGCGCTTGGCGGACAGGGCCGCGCCGGCGGCTTTCTGCTGGGCGGCGGACTTGGCGGGCATAGGCGATCTCCTCTGAGTTGGCTCGCCCTCAACGCCCGGCCGGTCCGTACAGCTTCATCATCAACACGATCATCAGCCAGATCCGGCCACGCTCGGAACCGGCCTCGGGGCTTTCGGATTGCCCCACGATCCCATTCCAGGAGACTGACATGGCCAAGGGCATGACCACCGAACGCGGCGTCGGCGACGAGACCCATCAGCGCGTTCCGGAGGGCGGCCCGCATACGCCGGACGGCCACCTGACCACCAACCAGGGCGTGCGGATTTCCGACAACCAGAACCAGCTGAAAGCCGGCCCGCGCGGTCCGGTGCTGCTGGAAGACTTCGTGCTGCGCGAGAAGATCTTCCACTTCGATCACGAGCGCATCCCCGAGCGCATCGTCCATGCGCGAGGGTCGGCCGCCCATGGCTATTTCGAGGCCTATGAGGCCGCCGCCAAGCTCAGCAAGGCCGACCTCTTCCAGCGCCCTGGCGAGAAGACGCCGGTATTCGTGCGCTTCTCGACCGTCGCGGGCGGCGCCGGCAGCGTCGACACCCCGCGCGACGTGCGCGGCTTTGCGGTGAAGTTCTACACCCAGGAGGGCAACTGGGACCTCGTCGGCAACAACATCCCGGTGTTCTTCATCCAGGACGCCATCAAGTTCCCCGACCTGATCCACTCGGTGAAGATGGAGGCCGACCGCGGCTATCCGCAGTCGGCCAGCGCCCACGACACCTTCTGGGACTTCATCAGCCTGATGCCCGAGGCCACCCACATGATCATGTGGGCGATGAGCGACCGCACGATCCCGCGCTCGCTGCGCACCATGGAAGGGTTCGGCATCCACACCTTCAAGCTCGTGGACGCCAAGGGCAAGGCGACCTTCGTCAAGTTCCACTGGAAGCCCAAGCAGGGCGTGGCCTCGACCGTGTGGGACGAGGCGGTGAAGCTGGCCGGCGCCGATCCCGACTTCCAGCGCCGCGACCTCTTCGAAGCCATCGATCGCGGCGACTTCCCCGAGTGGGAGCTGGGCGTGCAGGCCTTCGACCAGGCCTTCGCCGACGCCCTGCCCTACGACGTGCTCGATCCGACCAAGATCATTCCCGAAGAGGTGCTGCCGGTCACGCCGATCGGCCGGATGGTGCTGGATCGCAACCCCGACAACTTCTTCGCCGAGACCGAGCAGGTCGCCTACTGCCCAGCCAATATCGTGCCGGGGATCGACTTCACCGACGATCCGCTGCTGCAGGGGCGTCTGTTCTCCTATCTCGACACCCAGAAGAGCCGGCTGGGCACCGCCAATTTCAACCAGCTGCCGATCAACGCGCCCAAGTGCCCGGTGATGAACTTCCAGCGCGACGGCATGATGCAGATGCAGGTCCACAAGGGCCGCGCCAACTACGAGCCCAACAGCCTGGCTGAAACGGCGGGCGAGGACGGCGGGCCGCGCGAGTGCCCGGTGACGGGCTTCCGCACGACGCAGGACGGGGCCGATATCGTCGCCGAGAAGCTGCGCGTTCGGCCCGAAAGTTTCGCCGACCACTACAGCCAGGCGCGGATGTTCTTCCGCTCGCTGGACCCGGCCGAGCAAGCGCACCTGGCCTCGGCCTTGGTGTTCGAGCTTTCCAAGGTCGCCATCGAGACGATCCGCACGCGGATGCTGTCGAACCTGGTCAATGTCGATCCGGACCTGGCCAAGCGGGTCGCCGCGGGCCTTGCCATGGACCTGCCCAAGGCCTCCAAGACCGCCGCGCCGGTGCAGGACCTGGAGCTGTCGCCGGCCTTGCGGATCGTGGAAGGTCCGCGGGCGCCGCAGGACATCGAAGGCCATGCGATCGGCATCTTGGTCGCCGACGGCTCGGACGCCAAGGCGGTCGACAAACTGAAAGCCGCGATCAAGAAAGCCGGTGCCGTCGCCAAGGTCATCGCCCCCAAGATCGGCGGTGCCAAGGGCGCCGATGGAACTCTGATCTCCGCCGACGGCCAGTTGGCCGGCACGCCCTCGGTGACGGTCGATGCGATCGCGCTCGTTCTATCCAACGAGGGCTGCGCGGCTCTCGTCAAAGAGGCGGCGGCCGTGCAGTTCGTGATGGACGCCTTCGGGCACCTGAAGGCGATCGGCGCGACCAATGCGGCAAAGCCCCTGCTCGACAAGGCGGGCGTCGAGCCGGACGAGGGCGTCACCGATCTCGGCGCGGACTTCATCGCTGCGGCCGCCAAACGCCTCTGGGACCGCGAACCGAAGGTGCGGATGCTGGCCTGACGGTCGGCTCGCTTCCTCCCTCCTCCCGGCGGCGCCGTCCCTGCGGCGCGCCGCCTTCCCCCACACCGGAGACGACGATGAGCCAGGACGACCGCCTGCGTATGCAGGACCCGCGCGAGCAGTATCCCAAGCCGCCCTTCCCGGCCCAGCCGCAACCGGCGCCGGGCCTCGCCGCCAAGATGCATCCCAAGCCCGACCACGGCGAGGAAAACTATCGCGGCTCAGGCAAGCTCGTCGGCCGCAAGGCGCTGATCACTGGCGCCGACTCCGGCATCGGCCGCGCCGCCGCCATCGCCTATGCCCGCGAGGGCGCCGACGTGGCGATCGGCTACCTGCCGAGCGAGGAAAGCGACGCCCGCGAGGTCATCGCCCTGATCGAGGCCGAAGGTCGCAAGGCCCTCGCCCTGCCCGGCGACATCAAGGACGAGGCCTTCTGCCGCGAACTCGTGGCCAAGGCCGTCGAGGGCCTGGGCGGTCTCGACATCCTGGTCAACAACGCCGGCAAGCAGGTCAGCCGCCCCGACATCGCTGCCATAGACAGCGAGCAGTTCGACCACACGCTCAAAACCAATCTTTACGCCATGTTCTGGATCACCCAGGCGGCGCGCCCTCACCTGCGGCCCGGCGCGGCGGTGATCAATACCGCTTCGGTGCAGGCCTACGAGCCGTCCGAGAACCTGCTCGACTACGCTACCACCAAGGCCGGCATCGTCGCCTTCACCAAGGCGCTGGCCAAGCAGCTGATCAAGGACGGCGTGCGGGCCAATGCGGTGGCGCCCGGCCCGTTCTGGACGGTGCTGCAACCCAGCGGCGGCCAGACCCAGGAAAAGGTCCAGCACTTTGGCCAGCACAGCCAGTTCGGCCGACCTGGCCAACCGGTGGAGATCGCGCCGGTCTATGTGCTGTTGGCCTCGCAGGAGGCCAGCTTCACGACCGGCGAGGTCTATGGCGTGACCGGCGGCGCAGGCATCGCCTGACGCCGCCGCTGACGTCGACGAAGGGGCGCCGCGTCAGCCGCGGGCGCCCCACTGCTGGTGCGTGAAGAAGGCGATGGTCGCGACGCCCGCGGCGACGACCAGGGCGTCCTCGACGAGACCGCTGGGCGTCTGGCCGAACTTCGCCATCGCCCGCTTGCGTCCCGCCAGCGTCAGATAGGCCAGCGGCACCGCGGTCGCGATCGCCACGCTCGCGCCGGCCTTCTCACGGCCACGCGGGGCCAGGGCCGCGCCGGCGATGCCGGCGCTGGCGATCCGGGCCAGCAGGCCCAGGAAGACCGTGCGATCGGGCGCGGTCTTCATCTTGTCGCCCAGCAGCTCGCCGATCCCCATGGCCAGGGTGCCGAACTTGAACAGCGGATGGTCGAGCAGGACGAGCTTGCCGGGTGTCGAGCGACCCGCCAGCCGGGCCGAGGCGATGGTGGCCATCGGGGTCATCGACCGGGCGCTGGCGACGGCGCCGATCAGGGCGGAGGGGATCAGGGCTGTGTTGGTCATGTCGGCTGAACACGCCACGCGCCGCGAGGTTCAGAGCCTCGCCACGGAACGCCCCCTCGCCCGCCGGTGTTGTCGCACCAAGCGTTGGTGGAGAGTTCGATGTCGGTATTGGTTCGCCTGCTGGGCGCTCTCCTGGTTGTGATCGGTCTGGTGCTGGGCGTCGGCGGCGCCTGGCTCGCCGTCCTGGGCGGGTCGCCCTACTACGTCCTGGCCGGGCTTGGCCTGCTGATCGCCGGCGTGCTGATCGCCAGGCTGAAGCCGGCAGGCGTGGTCGTTTATGTCGTCGTCTTTGCGCTGACCCTGGTCTGGGCGCTCTGGGAGACGGGGCTCGACGGCTGGGCGCTCGTGCCGCGTCTCGTCGCGCCGCTGGTGATCCTGCTGCTGGTCGTGCTGTCGCTGCCGGTGCTGACGCGACGGGGAAGCAAGCCGATGCTGGCCGGTCTCGCCGCGTTCGTCCTGCTGGTAGGCGTAGGCGGCGCGATCGTCGCGATGGACAATCGGCCAACGCCGGCCAACCCGCTGCCTGCGGCGCTCGCCGGACCCGGCGCTGCCATGGGCGCCGACTGGATCGCCTATGGCGGCTCGCACGACGCCCAGCGCTTCTCGGCCGCCGCCCAGATCACCAAGGCCAATGTCGGCAAGCTGGAGCGCGTCTGGACCTTCCGCACCGGCGACCTGCCCGAGAAGTTCGGCGCCGAGACCACCCCGCTGAAGATCGGCGACAGCGTCTATCTGTGCTCGGCGATGAACAAGCTGTTCGCGCTGGATGCCCGCGACGGCAAGCAGCGTTGGGCCTACGACCCGAAGGTCTCGAAAGACGCCATCCCCTACACCGCCGCCTGCCGGGGCGTGACTTACTTCGTCCAACCTGGCGCCGCGCCCGACGCCGCCTGCGCCGCTCGGATCATCGAGGGCACGCTGGACGGCCGGCTGATCGCCGTCGACGCCCGCAACGGAAAGCCCTGCGCGGACTTTGGCCAGGGCGGCCAGGTCGACATCAAGATCGGCATGGGCCAAGTCGTGCCCGGCATGGTGTCGATCACGTCTGCGCCGACCATCGTGCGCGGGATCATCGTCACCGGCCACCAGGTGCTGGACGGCCAGAAGCGCTGGGCGCCGTCGGGCGTCATCCAGGGCTATGACGCCGTCACCGGCCAGATGCGCTTTGCCTGGGACATGATGGCGCCCGACATCACAGGTCTGCCGCCTCAGGGCCGCACCTACACGCCCGGCACGCCGAATATGTGGACCACCGCCACCGGCGACGACGCCCTGGGCCTCGTCTACCTGCCCATGGGCAATTCGGCCGCCGACTACTACAGCTCGCTGCGCCGTCCGGCGGAGAAGGAATGGTCCTCGGCCCTTGTCGCCCTGGACGTGGCCACCGGCAAGCCGCGCTGGAAGTTCCAGACCGCCCACAACGACGTCTGGGACTACGACCTGGGCTCGCAGGGCACGCTGGTCGACTTCCCCACGGCGGGCGGCCGCGTGCCGGCGATCATCCTGCCCAGCAAGCAGGGCGAGATCTACATCCTCGACCGGCGCACCGGCCGACCGCTGACGGGTGTCGAGGAGCGCGCCGTTCCCGGCGGCGGTGTCGAGCCGGCCGAGCGAGCCAAGACCCAGCCGTTCTCGCTCTATCACAGCCTGGCCAAGCCCCGTCTGACCGAGAAGGACATGTGGGGCATGTCGCCGATCGACCAGATGATCTGCCGCATCCAGTTCAAGCGCGCGATCTACAACGGCCCCTACACCCCGCCCGAAGCCAAGGCCCGCTGGATCCAGTATCCCGGCTACAACGGCGGCTCGGACTGGGGCGGGATCGCGCTGGACCCGCGCCGTGGCGTGATCGTCGCCAACTACAACGACATGCCCAACTACAACCAGCTGGTGCCGCGCGCCGTGGCGGACGCCAAGGGCTGGTTCCCGCGCGGCGATCCGCGCGAAAAGACCAAGGCCGGCGGGGCCGAGGGCGCGGGCGATCCGCAGACAGGCGTTCCGTACGCCATCGATGTCAACGCCGGCTGGCGGATGCCGGGCACGGGCATGCTGTGCAAGCGCCCGCCCTACGGCGGCATCCGCGCCATCGACCTGAAGAGCGGCGCCACCCTCTGGGATCGTCCGTTCGGCACGGCGCGGCGCAACGGCCCCTTCGGCATACCCTCGATGCTGCCGGTCGACATCGGCACGCCAAACAACGGCGGCTCGGCGGTGACGGCTGGCGGCCTGGTCTTCATCGCCGCGGCGACCGACAACCTCTTCCGCGCCATCGACATCGAGACCGGCAAGACCGTGTGGAGCGACGTGCTGCCGGCCGGCGGCCAGGCCAATCCGATGGTCTATGAGCAGGACGGCCGCCAGTACGTGGTGATCATGGCCGGCGGGCATCACTTCATGGAGACGCCCGAGGGCGACTACCTGATCGCCTACGCCCTGCCGAAAGGCTGAGCCATGGAGCCCTGGACGCCCTACTGCGGCGCCAGCCCCTCGCCGGGCGAGATCTGGAGCCGGTGGAACCTCGACCCGCTGCTGCTCGGCGCGCTGGTGTTGACGTCCGCGTGGCTTTGGCTCGCGGGTCCGACCAGGCGGGGCTTGGCCTTCGCAGCCGTAGCGGTGTTCCTGGTCAGCTTCGTATCGCCCCTCTGCGCCCTCAGTTCGGCGCTGTTCTCGGCCCGCACCGCGCACCACGTGCTACTGACCAGCCTCGCCGCGCCCTTGATGGTCTGGGCGCTGCCCCGCCCCCGCGCCTCAAGGAGCCTCCCAGCCGCGACACTGGTCTTCGCCGGGGCCTTCTGGCTGTGGCACGTTCCGGCGCTCTACGAGGCGGCGCTGTCGAGCCAGGGCGTCTACTGGCTGATGCAAGCCAGCATGCTCGCGTCGGCGATGATGTTCTGGCGCGCGGTGCGAGCCGCTCCGGCGCCGGCCGCCGTCGCCGCCCTGCTGGCGACCACCGTGCAGATGGGCCTGCTGGGCGCCCTGCTGACCTTCATGCCGCGCGCGCTTTATGCGCCGCACGCCCTGACGACTGCGCCCTGGGGCCTGTCGCAGCTCGACGATCAGCAACTGGCGGGCCTCGTCATGTGGATCCCCGCAGCCGGCGTCTACCTTGCCGCGGCGCTCGCCCTGCTCGGCCGGCGCCTGCGTAGCGCCTCGGGCTTTGCGGCCCGATGATCGACCGCTTGATCGAAAACATCTTCGAATGGGCCGCCGGCCATGCCGACCAGGGACGCTATTCGCCGGTGGCCATTGTCTTTCACTGGACCATGGCCGGGCTCGTGGCCTTTCAGCTCGGCTGGGGTTGGTGGATGGGCCGCGCCGCACCCGGCGCCCAGATGCAGGCGGCTTACGAACTGCACTACCTGATCGGCGTGCTGATGCTCGTGTTGGTGCTGGGTCGTGTCGGCTGGCGGCTGTTCGCCCCGGCCGTCATCAACGACGCCGACAAACCGGGGTGGGAGAGCACGGCCGCCCACGTCACCCACTACGTCTTCTACACCTGCCTGTTCGGCCTGCCGTTGAGCGGCTGGGCCATCGTCTCGGCGACCAGCCGCGACACCGAGCTGACCCTGCTGAACCTGACGCCCTGGCCGCTGCTGCCGCTGGGGGAGCTCTCGCACGCGACGCTCTGGAGGATCGAGGCCGTCGCCGAGTGGCTGCACTGGGGCCTGGCGCTCAGCCTTGTCGCCATGATCCCTATCCATGTCGGCGCGGCGCTGAAGCACCATCTCATCGATCGCGACGACGTCCTTCACGGGATGCTGCCGATCCTGCCGCAGCGGCCTCGACGGCGGACGCGCTGGCAGCGCCGCTGGCGGGCGCTGGAGAAGAGGGTCGCGTCTCTAGCCAGCCCGCTAAGGCGGCGACTTCGGCCTCGCTGAGCCTGCTCGCGATCATGGTCATCACCCCGCGAGGATCGTTGCGGCGCACCGCGCGCCTCCAGCGACTAAACTGTTCGACGGTATAGGCCGCGGGTTGCTCGGCCACGGCCGGCTGGCCCGCGCCGACGCCTTGGCCCTCAGTTCCATGGCAGGCGGCGCAGGGCGCGAGACCACGCATTGGGTCGCCTTTCGTCCAGAGCGCTGGCGGCGGTCCGCCGGATATGCCGCCGCTCGCCGTCGGCAGGCTTGAATAGTAGATCGCAACGGCGCGGCGAGCCCTGTCGTCGAGCGGCTTGGCGACCGGCCCCATCACCTTGTCGGGCCGGATGCCCGAGGCGTAGTCCTCCATCTGCTTCTGCAGATAGCCGGCGTCGAGACCGGCCAGGCGGGGGACCGATACGCCGTCGCCCATGCCGTCGAGGCCGTGGCAGGAGAAGCAGGCATGAGCTGCTCCGCCGGCGCCGCCGCTCATGGCGATGGTCCGCCCGTCGACGCTCAGCAGGGCGTCGGTCCGGGGCGGCGCGCGGTCGCAGGCGCTGAGCGCGGCGAGGGCAACGGCAAGGAAGAAGGCGGAGCTGCGCACTTGGCGTAAACCCTGCGGAACCGCGACCGTTCCGACGGGTTGAGCCTTCGGGTTTTCGAAGGGGCCTTGGTGATCGGTGGAACCAGGACAGCGAGCGCGGCGATGATCGGCCTGGCCGGCGCGACGCTGGTCGCCTGCGCGGACAAAGCCGTTTCCTCACACCAGATGTCAGGCGCCAATCCCACCGAAGGCCTGCGACTGATTGAAGCCGAGGGTTGCGGCGCGTGCCATCATATTCCCGGCGTACAGTGGCCACGCGGCGCGGTCGGCGGGTCGCTGGACAACCTGCAGGCCCAGGCGATGATCGCCGGGCGCTACCCCAACCGTCCGGACGTCATGGTCGCCTGGCTTCGAGATGCGCCGGCCATGGCTCCAGACACCGCCATGCCCGCCTCTGGCCTGACGGAAGAACAAGCCCGCGACGTTGCGGCCTATCTCTATTCGCTCGATGCAGACTGACGCGCCGCCCGCTCACGAGAGCCTGAAGGGCTGGCCGCCGCCGGCGCTGGATCCAGCCGGACCGTTCGCCGCGCCGTTGAACAGCCTGACCTGGGGCCTGCTGGCCATGACCGCCGCCGTGCTGGCGATCGTGGTCATCGCCTTGGCCCTCGCGCTCTTCGCACCACGGGCCTGGCGCAAGCGCGTGGGCGGCGAGCGTCTCGTCTGGATCGCCGGGATCGCCTTTCCCGTCGTGGTGTTGAGCGCCCTGCTGATCTGGGGCCTTTCGCTGACCCATCGCCTCAGCGAGCCGCCCCGCCCCGGAGAACTGCGCGTTCGCGTCACCGGCGAGATGTGGTGGTGGCGGGTCGGCTATCTCGACGCGGCCGGCCGCGAGGCCTTCCAGGACGCCAACGAGATCCATATCCCCGCCGGTCGGCCCGTGGCGCTGGAACTGGAGTCGACGGACGTCATCCATAGCCTCTGGATCCCGCGGCTGAACGGCAAGCTCGACATGATCCCTGGCCGCCGCAACATCCTGCGCATCCAGGCTGACCAGCCCGGCGAGTACGGCGCCCAGTGCGCTGAGTTCTGCGGCGGCCCGCACGCCCTGATGGCCCTGATCGTAGTCGCCCACGCGCCGGCGGACTACGAGGTCTGGAGAGCCAGCCAAGCCACGCCTGCCGTCGCTTCGCCGGCCCATGCCGCCGGCAAGGCGGTGTTTGACCGCGCCGGCTGCGGCGCCTGCCACGCCATTCGGGGAACCGACGCCAACGGCCTGGCGGGCCCGGACCTGACCCATGTCGGCTCCCGCCGCACCCTGGGCGCCGGCGTCCTGCCCAACAACCAGGGAACCCTGGCCGGCTGGATCGGCGACAGCCAGGCGATCAAGCCCGGCAACCGGATGCCGGCCTATCCAGTACTGACGGGGAAGGAACTGCGCGACGTCTCCGCCTACCTGGAGAGCCTGAAGTGAGCGGACCTCCCACGCCGTCGGAGACCGGCTTCGACACCGCCCTCTACGAGCGCTTTCCGACCAAGGGACGGCGGCCGAAGGGCGAGCTTGAGCAGTTGGAGGCGATCTGGTGCGCGCCCCGGCGGTGGGAGTGGATCACCGTCATCAACAACAACTATGTCGGCGTCTACTACGTCGGCGCGGCCATGCTGTTCTTCGTGCTGGCCGGGGTGCTGGCGCTCCTGATGCGCACGCAGCTGGCGCTGCCGATGCAGGGCGTGCTGGCGCAGGAAACCTACAACCAGATCTTCACCATGCATGGCACGGTGATGATGTTCCTGTTCGCGGTGCCGGCGGTCGAGGCGCTGGGGGTGCTGCTGCTGCCGCAGATGCTGGGCGCGCGCGACCTGCCCTTTCCGCGCCTGTCGGCCTACGCCTTCTGGGCCTATCTGATCGGCGGTCTGGCCTTCTTCTGCTCGCTGTTCTTCGGCCTGGCGCCGAACGGCGGCTGGTTCATGTATCCGCCGCTGACCTCGACCACCTATTCGCCGGGCATCAACGCCGACTTCTGGCTGCTGGGCATAGGCTTCATCGAGATCTCGGCCATCGCCGGGGCCATCGAGATCATCGTCGGCGTGCTCAAGACCCGCGCGCCCGGCATGACGCTGGACAAGCTGCCGGTGTTCGCCTGGGCCATGCTGGTGTTCGCCGGCATGATCATCATCGCCTTCCCGTCGGTGATCCTGGCCACCACCCTGCTGGAGCTGGAGCGCGCCCTGGGCTGGCCGTTCTTCGACGCCGCGCGCGGCGGCGACCCGATGCTGTGGCAGCACCTCTTCTGGTTCTTCGGCCACCCCGAGGTCTACATCATCTTCCTGCCGGCGGCGGGCGCGATGTCGACCATCGTGCCGGCCGTGGCGCGCACGCCGCTGATCGGTCACTGGCTGGTGGTGCTGGCCTTCCTGGCCACGGGCTTCATCAGTTTCGGGGTCTGGGCCCACCATATGTTCACCACCGGCCTGCCGGGCGTGTCGGTCGGGATGTTCTCGGCCGCTTCGATGGCCGTCAGCTTGCCGGCGGGCGTGCAGGTCTTTTCCTGGATCGCCACGGTCGCCTCGGGCCGGATGAAGTTCAACGCGCCGGGGCTCTTCGTGCTGGGCTCGCTGCTGATCTTCGTCATGGGCGGGCTGACGGGCGTGATGGCGGCCATGGTCCCCTTCGACTGGCAGGCCCACGACACCTACTTCATCGTCGCCCACCTGCACTACGTGCTGATCGGCGGGATGGTCTTTCCGCTGTTCGCGGCGATTTACTACTGGACGCCGATGGTTTCGGCCCGCCCCTTGAGCGAGCGGCTGGGCCGCTGGACGTTCTGGCTGATGTTCGCCGGCATGCACTTGGCCTTCCTGCCCATGCACCTGACCGGCCTGATGGGCATGCCCAGGCGCGTCTACACCTATGCCGCCGGCCGCGACTGGGAGTGGCCGAACCTCATCTCCAGCATTGGCGCCTTCGTCTTCGCCGCCGGCGTGCTGATCTGGGTGATCGACATGGTCCGCAATTTTCGCCCGTTCGGCGCCAGCGAGGCGGGCAACGTCTACGAGGGCGGCGGACTGGAATGGCTGCCGGCGGGGCTCTACTCCACCCGCAGCATCCCGGTGGTGACGTCGCTCTATCCACTCTGGGACCAGAAGAACCTCGCCCGCGACGTCGCCGCCGGACGCTATTTCCTGCCCGGCGCGCCCACCGGCGGCCGCGAGACCCTGGTGACCAGCCCGGTCAACGCCGAGCCGCAGCATCTGCTGCGAATGCCCGTCCCCTCGGGCTGGCATGTCTGGGCGGCGGTGTTCACCGCCGGCTTCTTTCTGCTGCTGACCGTGCAGGCCTACGCCGCCTCGGTGCTGAGCGGTGTTCTGGCCATCCTCTGCGTGCTGCGCTGGTGCTGGTTCCTCGACCATCCTCTGCCGCAGCAGACGGTCGACGTCGGCGCCGGAATCGAGCTGCCGACCTACGCCAGCGGACCGTCGAGCACCGGCTGGTGGGCCATGGTCGTGACCCTGGTCGTCGGCGGCATGGTGCTGGCCATGTCGGTGTTCTCCTACGTCTTCCTGTGGAGCCGCAATCCTGACGCCTGGCGACCGCCGCCCGACACCGCCTCGCTGGTCATTGCGACCCTATCGGCGGCGGCCGGCGGCGCCCTGGCCCTGCTGGCCAGACGCCAGCTCGCGCGTCCGTGGCTGGCCACCGCCATGGTCCTGGTCGGGGGCGCCCTGCTGGCGCTGGCCTTCGGCGTCGACCTGTCGTCCTGGCGCTTGACCGGGCTGTCGCCCCAGGCCAGCGCCCAGGGCGCGATCGTCCACGCCATCCTGGCCTGGCAGGGCTTCTTCGTCGCCGTCGCGGCGATCATGGCGCTCTATGTGCTGCTGCGACGGCTCTACGGCTATGTCGGCCCGGACAGGCCCGCGACAATCGAACTGGTCGGCCTGTTCCTGGCCTACACCGCCGGCCAGGGCCTCGTCGGGCTCGGCGTCACCCGCCTCTTCCCGGCAGGCCTTACGTGAACATCTGGCTTTCCCTGCTTGGCGGTCTTCTGCTCTGGGCGGCGCATTTCCTGGCCGCCTATGCGATCGCCAGTCTGGCCGACATATCCCCGTACGAGCACCAGGCGCCGCTGACCCGGCTTTTCGCGGGCATGACGCTCGCCTGCGTCCTGGCCGCAGTCGCCCTGGCCGTTCGCGCTTGGCGCGCCTCGCGACGCCCCCGCCTCGGCGGAGTGTTCGTCCCGCGCCTGTCAGCCCTGGCTTCGACCCTCGCCGCCATCGCCATCATCTGGCAATCGGCGCCGTTCCTCTGGCGCTATTAAGGGCGCCCCATGCCGCTGTCCTCCAGCTGTCGCCGCGCCAGCGGTCAGGCTTGACCAGGCGTTCCTGGAACGGCGTGGAGCGTTGCGGATTTGCAGTTGGCCGACGGCCGGGCGTGCTGTCGCAGGAGGGCGACAGCAATGAATGCGGACCACGAGATCCGAGCCGGCGGCGAAGTCCGATGACCCAACCGTTCACGTTCGACGTCGAAGCCTCGCTGACCTACGATTTCGCCGACCCCTGCGAGGTGCTTCTTCTGGTCGAAGCCGCTCGTGGACCGGACCAGTCGGTTCGATCCGAGACCCTGACGTTCTCACCGAACATCGACGCCGTGGGCGTCGATGATCCAGCGACCCAGGAACGCAGGACGGTCTTCACCGCCGCGGGCCGGGTTAGCGTGACTTACCGGGCCCAGATCGAGGTTACGCCACGGGATCACGAGCTTGAAGACGCGCCCGCCGTGGCGATCCGCGATTTGCCGGCGCAGGTGCTGCCCTTCCTGCGCGCCAGCCGTTACAGCCCCTCCGACCGCCTGGAGCGGTTCGCCGATCGCCAGTTCGGCGCTTTGTCAGGCGGACGGCGGGTCATGGCGATCCTCGACTGGATCGCCGCCAACATCGATTACCAGGCCGGCGTCAGCCACAGCGCGACGACGGCGGTGGAGACCTTCATCGACCGCGCCGGCGTCTGTCGCGACTTCAGTCATCTCCTCATCGCGCTGTGCCGCGCCGCCGATATTCCGGCCAGAGCGGTCAGCGCCTATGCCTGGGGCCTGGAGCCGCCGGACCTGCACGCGGTCGCCGAGGTCTATCTGGGCGGGCGATGGCGCCTGATCGACGCTACCGGCAAGGCGCCGATCAGTGGGCTCGTTCGCGTGGCGTCCGGCCGCGACGCCGCCGACATCGCCTTCATGACGATCTTCGGGGAGGCGCAACTGGTCGAGCAGAGCTTCCGGATCGACAGGGTTGGTTGAATTTTGCGCCCGCCGCGATCGACGCGGAACCTCGCCCTGCTCCCGGGACTTTGCCTCGCTCAGGCGGAGGGCCCATGACCGGCGCGACCAGGAAACGTGACCTAAGAACCGGAAGATCGCTGTGGGCCGACAGCCATGGCCTCGGCGTGCCGACGCGCCCTCTGATCCAGGCGATAAGCGTCGACGTCACCATCGTGGGGGCCGGGATCAGCGGCGCGTTCATGGCCCACGAACTGTCGAAGGATCATTCGGTCGCCGTGCTCGACCGCCGCCCTCCCCTGACTGGCTCGACCATGGCCTCGACCGCCCTGCTGCAATGGGAGATAGATCTCCCGTTGACGGCGTTGAGCGACAGGATTGGCGCTGCCAAGGCCAGGCGAGCCTATCTGCGATCGTACAGGGCCGTGGAGGACCTGCGCCGGATCGTAGCCGAAGAGCGGATCGGCTGCGGCCTTCGCCCGAAATCCTCGCTCTATCTCGCCGGCGAAGCCTATGGCTCGCGCGCTCTCGATGCGGAAGCCCAAGCCCGAGCGCAGATCGGCCTCGACAGCCGCTATTTGGGCAAGGCCGAGCTTGGCGATCGCTTCGGCCTGGATCGAACCGGCGCGATCCTTTCGACCGGGGCGGCGGCCGGCGATCCGGCGCGCCTGGCGGCGGGCCTCCTGCGGCGCGCCCACGCTCGCGGCGCCAGGATATGGTCGCCGGTCGAGGTGACCCAGGCCATCAGCGATCCCGACGGCGTGACCCTGCTGACGGACACCGGCCATGCGGTGCGCGCCAAGCACGTCGTGTTCTGCTGCGGCTACGAATTTCCGAAGGGTGTGCCGACGCCGGGCGCCAGCGTCGTGTCGACCTGGGCACTGGCCTCCAAGTCCGGCAGGCGCCGCCCGACCTGGCTGGCCGATACGCTCGTCTGGGAGGCGTCCGATCCGTACCTCTATCTGCGCATGGACCGCGAAGGCCGGATCATCGCCGGCGGCGAGGACGAGTCCGACGCCGCCGCACATGAGGATCCGAAGAAACTGGAGCGTAAAAGCGCCATCCTGACCGCCAAGCTCCAGCGCCTCTTGCCCGATGTCGATTTCGCCATCGACTACGTCTGGGCGGGCGCGTTCGGCTCCAGCGCCACCGGCCTGCCCAGCATCGGCCCTGTGGAGGGCATGGACCACACCTGGGCCGTCATGGGGTTCGGCGGCAACGGCATCACCTACTCCGCCATCGCCGCCGAAATCGTATCGACGGAGGTACGCGGCAAGCAGGATCCAGACGCGGATCTCTATAAGGGCTGATCCGGGAGCGATCGGGCCGCCGGTTCATCGCCGGCGCCGCCGAGCCCCCGCCCTCAGCGCGCTTCGACCTCCGGAAAGTCGGTGCTGATCGTCAGGTCCTCCCAGGTATCGATCTCCGCCTCGACCGCCGCGAGCTTGACGCGAGCTCGCCGCAAGGCGTCTGAGCCGAGCAGCAGGTTCAGTGGCGGATCGGCCGCATCGACGATCCGCAGCAGGGCCTGGGCCGCACGATCTGGATCGCCCTGCTGCTGGCCCGCCATCGACGAGAAGGCATGGCTGGCTTTGCCGACCGTGCCGCCATAGCCCTCGGCGCGCGTCTCGCTCAGGCGGATCGAGTGGGCCGACAGGAAATCCGTTCGGAAGGCGCCGGGCGCGACGGCCGTCACCTTGACGCCCAGCGGCGCAACTTCCTGATGCAGCGAGGCTGTCAGGCCCTCGAGCGCATATTTGGCCGCCGCGTAGAGCGCCGAAGCGGCGCCTGGCGCGCGGCCGGCGATCGAGGTGATGTTCAGGATCCGCGCCTCGCCTTGCGCCCTCAGCCTGGGCAGAGCCGCCCGGATGACCTTGAACGGTCCGAAGACATCGGTGGCGAACAGGCGCTCGGCCTCTGCGTCCGTTGCGTCCTCAAGCGCGCCCAGCAGGCCGTATCCGGCATTGTTGACCACCACGTCCAGCCGTCCGCCGGCCAGACTGAAAGCCTCGTCCACGGCCGCGGTGATCGCCGCGCCGTCGGTGACGTCGAGCATCAGGACGTGCAACTTTCCCGCCTCGGCCTCGATTGGCGGCGCGCCCGAACGGACTGTACCGACCACGGTGTCGCCTCGCGCCAGCGCAGCCTTGGCCAGCGCCAGCCCCAGGCCCCGCGAAATTCCGGTGATGAACCAATGTTTCGTCATCGCACGCTCCTTGTGAGGTGCGCCTTGTGCGCCCATCGCGCCGACTACAGAATACGCAACGAACTGCGAGAGTTTGTAAGCCGGACTAAAAAATGACCTTGACCGACCCCATGCTCAGCGGCGGCGACTTCGCCCACCTGCGGGCCTTCGTCGCTGTAGGCCAGGCCCTGAGCTTCACCCGCGCTGCCGAGACGCTGGGCGTGACGCCCTCGGCGCTAAGCCAAGTCGTGCGGACCTTCGAGGAGCGGATCGGCGTTCGGCTGCTGAACCGCACCACCCGCAGCGTCTCCCTGACCGAAGCCGGTGAGAACCTGCTGCGCCGCGTCGCCCCGGCCGTGGCCGAACTCAGCCAGGCCGTCGGTCAGGCTCGCCTCTACCAGGAGCGTCCTTCCGGCGCCGTTCGGGTCCACACCTTTCGGTCGGCCGCCGAGCTCTACATCCAGCCGATCCTGCCGGCCTTCCGACGCGCCTATCCCAACGTGGTGCTGGACGTCACGGTCGACGACGAAGTGGTCGACACCGTCGCGGCCGGCTATGACGCGGCCATCCGCCTCGGCGAGGTGATCGAGCGCGACATGGTCGCCGTGCCGCTGGAGCCGCCGGTGCGGCAAATCCCGGTCGCCGCCCCCAGCTACATCGCCGAGCGCGGTACGCCTGCCCATCCGCGCGACCTCCTGGGCCATGACTGCATCCGCTGGCGTTGGCCGGGCCGCGCTCAGCCCTATCGCTGGGAGTTCTACGAGGACGGCGCCTGGTTCGAGGTCGAGGTCGCCGGCCCGCTGATCGTGAACAGCAAGCACATGGCGCTGCAGGCAGCCATCGACGGTGTCGGCATCGCCTTCTCCGTCGAACGCACCGCCCGCCAGGCCATCGCCGACGGCCGGCTCGTGGCGATGTTAGAGACCTGGTGCGAACCCTTCCCAGGCCATCACCTGTGCTTCCCGCAGCAACGCCAGATGAGCCCAGCCCTGCGCGCCTTCATCGACACGGTGCGCGAAGGCGCTTCGGCCGCCTGCTGATCTGCGCCATGAGCCGCCGTTGGTGCACCTCCAGCAAAGCGACAGTCACAGAGATCTCGCGGCCGCACCCAAGTTACAGGTTGTCTGCTCGGACGTCTTTCCAGCGCCCGAACTTAAGGGCCTCGATAGTACGAGATCAGCGGCGGGTGCTTAGGGTCGCTTTCTGTCATGCGGCGATCGACGAAGGCGAGCGGGCTTTCCGGGGGCGGTAGCACGAGGAGCTGATCCACGATGATGACTTGGTGGTGCCGCAGGTCCGTCTCGGCAACCTCATAGAGATATTTATAGAAAGCGGTCACCAGCTCGGGATTAATGTCGGGCGTGATGTTCTTCAGGGGGGTGTCGATGATCAACAGCGACGGCACTGGCATATCCTTCTGAGCCGCGGTCCGATGCAGCGCCAAAGCGAAGCAGATCGTGAACAACGTCTTCTTGCCGCCGCTTCCGGCTGTGAAGAAGCTGTAGGCCATCGTCTCGTCGCCTTCAGGCCAGATCTCCGGGATGAGCGTGCGGCGGTTAATATTGACAATGTCGTTTGGGCCCACGCCCGGTACGCGGGTCGCGATGAGGGCCTCGAGGAAATTGGCGGCCAGGGCCCGGAAGTTTTCATCGGCCTGCCCGAGCCTCATCTGTTCGTCGCGAATTTCGCGCTCAAGCCGGGTGATCGTCTCTGACAGCTTGTCTGATTCGGCGAGCATATCGGCGACGGCCCCGGGCATGGCCTTCACGCGATTGAGGAAGCGAACCCGCTCTTCGATCTCCGCCAGCTCGCGCTCTGCCTGGCGAGAGCGTGTGGCGCGGTCGGTCTCGTAGTTTCCGAGGAGCTCGGTTACCTCGAGGTCAAGGCGGCTCTTGTCTTCCATCAAGCGGGCAATGCGCTCGATTTGCCGCTTGCGGGCGATAGCGTGGCGGCGCAGCGCCTGTTCGATATCCGAAAGCCGCGCTTCCAGATCATTCGCTATGCTGGCCGGATTGATGTCTTCGTCGGAGGGCGCGACTACTTGCAGGCAAAGATAGCAACTGCCTTCCGGGGCGCGATGAGAGTCAATTGACTGACCGCATTGCGGACAATTGTCGAAACTGCTGCCGGCCAGAACGGACCGCGCCCGATCCGCGCGCGCGACCTTGAACTTCATCGACATTAATTCGGCACGCAGCTCCTTCTGATCGTTCAGGCGGCGGTTGAGATCCTCAAGGGTTTCGTTTTCGGCATTGAGCTGATCCGACATCTGCCGGAGCTTGGCGCGCTGTTCATCGACGAAGTGTGTCTGCCCAAAGAAGACCGCGGCGCTTCCGGCCAGGGTCGCCCTGACGTCCGCCACGCGGGCATGGTTCTTCTGAATTTCCCCATCGATCTGAGAGTCGGACGCGAAGCCAAACTGCGCTAGGAACTCGCGGATGCGCTCGGCCGCCTCGGTTTTCGAACGCTGGTCGGATCGGGCTTGGTCGAACTCCGCGTGCAGGGTGCTAAGACGCTCACTGTAGTAGCCGGTAAAGAAGTTGAGCGCGTCCTTGCTCTTTTCAGCGAGCACCGGCTGCCCCAGCCGGAAGAATGAGGAGTCGAGCTCTTCCTGTGCAAGGTAGCAGAACTTCAAGAGATCCCTGAAGCTGAGCCGAACCATGGGGGAGTCATCGTCCCCGGTGCGCTTGCGTACCCGGATGATCGGGTAACCGAGCAGACGGAAGATCAAGTCGCTCAGGTTGACGACGTCGTCGCCATAGACGGCAGGGCCATCGCCTTTGGCCTTCACCTGCAGGTTGATCGGTTCGCCGTCGTCCTCGATCCAGGACACCCGAGCAAAACCCTCGCCCTTGGCGCGCTCAATCAGGACGTCCCGCTCGCCGATGGTCAGGGTGAGCTGCACCGACAGAAGCTCGCGCTGAACGGCCGTGGTAAGCTCTAAGGTGCCGCCCAAGCAAAAATCTACCAAACGGGCGATGGTTGACTTTCCAAGGCTGAGAGTGCCGTGGATGAACGTTATGTTTCCACCAAACCGGACGATCTCCTCGCTCTTTCGGCAGTAAATCTTGAGAGTTTGCAGGCGAATTTTCATTGTTCAATAGTCTCGCCCAGGCGCAGGGACGCCACTTCCGGAAAGGTCGCGTAGACGAACTCCATCAGGGTGGTCGCGGATAGATCGAGATGACGCTTTAGCAGGGTGGCGCGCTGGCCAATCGCCGCGTACTCAGGTTCATCACGAAGCTCTGAGGCCGCTTGACGCCCGCGGGCGGTCAGCCCGATCAAGATCGTTCTTCCGCTTCGCCCGATCGCCACCAGACCGCGTCCGGCCAGCGTGTTGAGGAACCGCCGATAACGGTGGTCCCAGGGGCCATATTTGAACCGGACCATGTGCGCTTCGATGGAGTGACGCTCGAAGTCATGGACGTCGATATCGGGATTGAGCACCTCGCGGGCTACTAGGGCCCGTTCCAGATAGTCGGGATACCGAAGCAGAAAATCGAGCTTTGCCAGTTTCGTCAGGCCCTCGATCTGCTTGTCGCCGGCGCGCCCGCCAAACGTGTCGATCAAGACGAGCAGGCGACCCAGGTGCAGGGCGTCATCCGCTTCGAGGTAATTCACGATCTCCGGGAGGGTGGCCATCTACGGCTTCTCCTCGAACGGCAAGGTGCGAGATGGATCCCACCACACTTGGCATTCCTCGGACAGCAATCCGGCCGCCCCGACAAGATGCTCGGGCCGGCAGCCAAACATCGTCTTCTGTTCCTGGCGGCAGATCGTGTCGGCGCGTCCCTTCAGGGCATCGAACATCTCGGTCCCATAGGGTACGCCGGATGCCGACGCGGTCTTCTCAGCGTCACGCGCAGCCCGCTTGGCGAAGTGCTGGAAATGCGACAGCCGCTTGTTGGCTTCGGCTAGGCCGTATTTCTCTTTCCAGCGCAGGAAGGCGCTTTCGAGCGAGGAGACATCATCCTTCATCTCGTCGATATCGGCGTAGCTGATCGCTCCGGCAGCCATTTTTAACTCCATCTTGCCCAAGCCGGGCGGGATGGATTCGCGGCTCGTAAACCCCGCCACGGCGAGCAGTTCCCCCACGTCGGACTGTGGTTCGGTCAGTTGACGCATCACCGCTGCATCGACCCGCTTCCGTTTGGCCCGCAGCTGCTCAAGATGTTGGTTGAGGTCGGCGACAACGTCATGGACGTCGAGGACGAAGCCGGTGAGGCCGAGCGACGACACATCCCAGATGTGCGAACGCAAGCCATGGGCCATAAGGGCAAGTTCGGCCCACGGGCGGTCTCGCAGCTCCGGAAACTCGCCAAGGGCGTGAAGGAGTTCAACATCGGGCTGGTCGATCCCGGTCTTCCTCTCTTCCAGAGTGACCGTCGCCAGGATCGCCACCACTTCCTCGACCGGAATTTTTGAACAGGTCGCCAGGGACTTCAGGTAGGCGAGAATCTTGTCGCGGGGTTTAGCGCCGTCATGGCTGGGATTCTCGCGGCACCGACGCAGGACGTTACGAAGATCCTCGACGCCATCGCCAACGTAGAACACGAAGTTGGTTGCGAGAATGAATCGCGTGAAGCGGCCTGGATAACGCGCCGCACGGACGCAAAAGCGTACCAGGGAGCTGCGAACCGAATCATCGGACGATTTGAACGGCCTTTGATTGAGTTCTCGACTTTTGACCTGGATTCCCGTGAGCCCGCCATCTCCATGTTCGATAAGCAAATCCTCGAGGTGCTCGCAATACACTGCGACGATGTCTGAGCCTTGTTTCAGAATCTGCAGTGTCTTCAGCGCCGTGTAGTTGATCTGATAGCGAAAGCGTCTCTGGGTCTCGTCCCCGACGTCTGACGCCGACATCGCCTCAACGTCTATGCCAGCCTCCCCGACAACACGTCCGACGCTGAATCGAGCGCCCTTCCCAAGGTGAAGCTATTCTATTTCTCCAGGGTTACAACAGGCTGCCGAACAACCTAAGGGTTTGCCTCTGGCGAAGGGGGGCGCTTTGATCGCGCCCCAAAACCGACCTTCTCAAGTTCCGCAATGAGTCAGATCGAGACGCTCCCGCTACTTCGCGAAGAAGGTGCCTGCCGACATCGCCCGACACGATCTCGCCGGCCCGAAACCCCGCCCAATCGCCCTCCAAAACACTCCACTCCCCTCCCCGCCCGAAAGCTCCCTTTACAGCCTGGAAGGGCAGGCGCAATTTACCGTCACCGACCGATAACGGCTCTGGAATCAAGGAGTTTTGAGGCTATGCGCCAAGCGGGCGCCCAGGTTGGAGACAAAAAAGAAGGCGCTAAAAGCGCCTTCCTTGATCACTCCCACTCGATCGTGCCGGGCGGCTTGCTGGTCACGTCGTAGACGACGCGGTTGACGCCTCGGACCTCGTTGATGATCCGGGTGGCGGTCTTGCCGAGGATCTCCCAGGGGAATTCGAAGAAGTCGGCGGTCATGCCGTCGGTCGAGGTGACCGCGCGCAGGGCCAGGACGTTCTCGTAGGTGCGGGCGTCGCCCATGACGCCCACCGTCTTGACGGGAAGCAGCACGGCGAAGGCCTGCCAGATCTTGTCGTAGAGGCCGGCGTTACGGATCTCTTCGAGATAGATGGCGTCGGCGTCCTGCAGGACCTTGACCTTCTCGGGCGTGATCTCGCCCGGGATGCGGATGGCCAGGCCAGGACCCGGGAACGGGTGGCGGCCGACGAAGGCCGGCGCCAGGCCCAGCTCGACGCCCAGGGCGCGGACCTCGTCCTTGAAGAGCTCGCGCAGCGGCTCGACCAGCTTCAGCTTCATGTAGTCGGGCAGGCCGCCCACGTTGTGGTGGCTCTTGATCACGGCCGACGGGCCGCCACGGGCCGAGACGCTTTCGACGACGTCGGGATAGAGGGTCCCTTGCGCCAAGAACTGCGCGCCGTCGATCTTGGCGGCTTCCTTGTCGAAGACGTCGATGAACAGGCGGCCGATGGTCTTGCGCTTGGTCTCGGGGTCGGAGACGCCGGCCAGCTCGCCCAGAAACAGGTCGCCGGCGTCCACGTGGACCAGCGGGATGTTGTAGTGGTCGCGGAACAGGGTGACGACCTGGTCGGCCTCGTTCTTACGAAGAAGACCGGTGTCGACGAACACGCAGGTCAGCTGGTCGCCGATGGCTTCGTGGATCAGCACGGCGGCGACCGAGCTGTCGACGCCGCCCGACAGGCCGCAGATCACCTTGCCGTCGCCGACCTGGTCACGGATCTTCTGGACCATCTCCTGGCGGAAGGCCGCCATGGTCCAGTCGCCCTTCAGGCCGGCCAGGGCCAGGAAGTTCTTGTAGATCTGCGGGCCGTTGACCGTGTGGTAGACCTCGGGGTGGAACTGCAGCGCGTAGATCTTCTTGGCGTCGTTGGCGATGGCGGCGAACGGCGCGCCGTTCGAAGTGCCCACCACCTCGAAGCCTTCGGGAATGGCGGTGACGCGGTCGCCGTGGCTCATCCAGACGGTTTCCAGCTCGCCGACGCCGGCCAGGCCTTCGAACAGCGGGCTCTGCTTGCCGATGGTCAGCTCGGCGCGGCCGAACTCGCCGGCGTGGCCGCCCTCGACCTTGCCGCCCAGCACGTCGCACAGCAGTTGCTGACCGTAGCAGATGGCCAGCATCGGCAGGCCAAGATCGAACAGCTTGCGGCCGATGCGGGGGCTGTCGGCCTCAAGCACGCTGGCCGGACCGCCCGACAGGATGATCGCCGACGGCTGGTAGTCGTCGACCAGGGCCTCGGCCTTGTCGAACGGATGGATCTCGCAATAGACGCCGGCCTCGCGCACCCGGCGCGCGATCAGCTGGGTCACCTGGCTGCCGAAATCGACGATCAGGACGCGCTGGTGGTGGGGTTCGGTGGTCATCGGGCGGCTCTCCAGCGTGTCGGGCGTGTCGGTTACGGTGCGTAGGTCGAGCGCTCGAGCACGGCGGCGAAAAAGCCGTCCGTACCGGCGCGGTGCGGGGTCAGGCGCAGATAGCCCTCCGGGGTCACGTGAGTGACGCCGTCCAGGGCGATCGGCTTGACCGTGAATTCGGGGTGGCGCTCGAGGAAGGCCGCGACGCGGTCCTCGTTCTCCTCGGTCAGCAGCGAACAGGTGACGTAGATCATCCGGCCACCGGCCTTCACGAAGGCCGAGGCGTCTTCCATGACGCTGTCCTGCTCGATCTGGCGCTTAGCCAGCTGGTCGGGCGACAAACGCCATTTCGCATCAGGGTGACGGCGCCAGGTGCCGGCCCCGGTGCAGGGCGCGTCGACGAAGACGACGTCGATCTTGCCTTCCAGACCCTTCAGCGGCTGGGCCTCGATCGGCGAGCGGATCTGCAGGTTGCGGACCCCTGCCCTCTGGCCGCGACGGATCGTGTCGGCCAGGCGGCGAGCATCGCTGTCATGGGCGAAGATCTGGCCGCTGTTGCCCATGGCGGCGGCCAGGGCGAGCGTCTTGCCCCCGCCCCCGGCGCAGAAGTCGAGCACCTGCTTACCCTTGACCGCGCCGGCCACGGCGGCGGCGATCTGCGAGCCCAGGTCCTGGACCTCGAACCAGCCCTTGGAGAAGGCCGGCACGGCCTCCACCGAGGGCGTGCGGTCGGCGGCGGCGGGCGCGGGGATGCGGAACGCGG
>CBINOL010000008.1:0-66923 GCA_966252285.1 uncultured Caulobacter sp. | reverse complement strand
TCCGGCGCTTCGCGCCACCTCCCCCAGAGGGGGAGGATCTTTGGCGGCGGCGCTCCGCCTGCTTGGCTGAGGCAGCGCTCGCGCCGGCCTGGCCCCGCCTGGCTCGGTCCCGCCCGCCCCTGCTCTTGGCTGATCGGTCTTGCGGTGGTCGCCCCCTCCGTCACGGCGTTTCGCGCCGTCTCCCCCGTTGCACGGGGGAGACGAAACGAAATCGGACGCCTGGCATGGGGTCCAGGCGTCCGGGGATCGCGGCCGTCGACGGCGGTGTCGTGCCGCCGCGGGCTATAAGGCGGGGTCGCCCTCGGCGGGCGGCGGCCGCGATGTTCGGCGCAGGCGCGCGCCGAAACCCAAGTCCTAGTCTTCCTCGCCCTCCTCGGGGCCGCCGACCAGCAGTTCTTCTTCGATCTTCTGCGAGGCGCGGCGCACCGCGGTCTCGATCTCGTTGGCCAGGTCCTTGTTGTTCTTCAGGAACTCACGGACGTTGTCGCGGCCCTGGCCGATGCGCTGGCTGTTGTAGGAGAACCAGGAGCCGGCCTTGTCGATGATCCCGGCCTTGACGCCCAGGTCGATGATCTCGCCCAGCTTGGAAATGCCCTCGCCGTACATGATGTCGAACTCGACCTCGCGGAACGGCGGGGCCACCTTGTTCTTGACCACCTTGACGCGGACGTTGTTGCCGATGATCTCGTCGCGGTTCTTGACCGAGCCGGTGCGGCGGATGTCCAGACGCACCGAGGCGTAGAACTTCAGCGCATTGCCGCCCGTGGTCGTTTCCGGGCTGCCGTACATCACCCCGATCTTGTGACGGATCTGGTTGATGAACAGGACGATGGTGTTGGCCTTGTTGATCGAGCCGGTCAGCTTGCGCAGCGCCTGGCTCATCAGACGGGCCTGCAGGCCGGGCAGGCTGTCGCCCATCTCGCCTTCGATTTCGGCCTTCGGGGTCAGGGCGGCCACGGAGTCGACGATGACGATGTCGACCGCGCCCGAGCGCACCAGGGTGTCGGTGATCTCCAGGGCCTGTTCGCCGTTGTCGGGCTGGGCCACCAGCAGGCTGTCGAGATTGACGCCCAGCTTGTGGGCGTAGGACGGATCCAGCGCGTGCTCGGCGTCGACGAAGGCGGCGGTGCCGCCGGCCTTCTGAACTTCGGCCACGGCGTGCAGAGCCAGGGTCGTCTTGCCCGAGCTTTCCGGACCGTAGACCTCGATCACCCGGCCCTTGGGCAGGCCGCCGATGCCGAGCGCGATATCGAGGCCCAGCGAGCCGGTGGAGACCGCTTCGATCTCGACCTTGCCCTTTTCGCCGAGCTTCATCACCGAGCCCTTGCCGAAGGCCCGATCGATCTGCGCCAGAGCCGCTTCTAGCGCCCGCGCCTTGTCGCCTTCTTCCTTGCCCACGAGTTTCAAAGCCGCCTGACTGGTCATTGGATGATCGCCTTATTCCATGATTCCGACCGCTGGGCCGGAAGTTCGGGCGCCGCTACGCCCACCGCCTGTGGAATGATTAATGCGTACACATTTTGTTCTATGTTCGCAAGATGTTCTTTTCACTTCGGCCGACCCATTCCGCGACCGGCCGTCGCACCCCGCTCGCCGCGGCCCCCAAGCCGCGCCCCATGCACGGCTCCTTAAGCTAAGGGGGCGCAGGATGGTCCCCTCTGGGGGAGCCTGCATCCTTGTCTATCGATCCACGCCGTCTGCTCGGTCTGGCCTTCGCCAGCGCCGACCTGCTTCTCGAACTCGAGGGCGATCGCGTCAGCCTCGCCCTGGGCGCTGCGCAGAAGATCATGGGCAAGTCCGAAGTCTCCCTGATGGGCCGCGTCTGGCGCGACCTGTTCACCCCCGCCGACCGCCCGCTGATGGACGCGACGCTCAACGCTCTCGACGAAGGCCAGCGCCGGGGTCCGGTCACCGTCCGCGTCGCCGGCGAGCCGGAACGTTTCGTCGGAGTCACTCTGCGCGCCCTCCCCGACAATTTCGGACGTACCTCGGTGGCGATCACCGCCGCCCGCGCGCCGGCCGGCGGATTGGACGCAACCGGCCTGCGCCCGCGCGAGAATTTCGAGGAGATCGCCAAGGGCCTGTTCGAGGCCGCGCGCGTCACCGGGCTCGAGCTCGAGCTGGCCATGGTCGAGTTCGCCGGCCTTGGCGCCCTGCGCGACGGCCTGGCGCCACCGGAGGCCCTGGCCCTCGACATGAAGATCGCCGGCGCCGTGCGCGCCGAATCCCACGCCGGCGCCATGGCCACCCAGGTCTCGCCCGAGCGCTTCGCCCTGCTGCGGGCCAAGGACGACCGTCCCGAGGCCCTGGCCGCCCGCCTGACCAAGATCGCCGCCCTCGACGCCAGCGCCCACGTGGTGCCGCTGGACGGCGGAACCTCCTCGCGCGGCCTGCGGGCCCTGCGCTACGCCCTCGACGACTTCCTGCGCGAGGGCCTGAAGGACACCCCGCCGATGACGCTGTCGGAGGCGATGAACCGGTCCGTGAAACGCACCCTGGCCCGCGCCGGCGCCCTGGGCGCGGCCGTGAGCCAGCGCCGCTTCACGCTGGCCTACCAGCCCGTGGTCGACCTGGCGTCCGGCCAGGCCCACCACCACGAGGCCCTGGTGCGCTTCGAGGACGGCGCCAGCCCCTTCGCCCTGATCCGCATGGCCGAGGAATTCGACATCATCGAAGAGCTGGACCACGCGATCGCCGAGCAGGCCGTGCGCCGGATCGCCGCCGACCGCGGCGGCTCGGTGAAGCTGGCCGTCAACGTTTCGGGCCGTACGATCGTCAGCGAGACCTTCGTCGATCACATCAGCCGCCTGCTGGCTGCCACGCCGGCCGCCAAGGGCAAGCTGATCTTCGAGGTCACCGAGACCAGCGCCATCGACGACCTGCCGCGCGCCAACCGCCACATCCAGGCCCTGCGCGGCCTCGGCTCGCTGGTCTGCCTGGACGACTTCGGGGCCGGCGCGGCCTCGTTCGCCTACCTGCAGGAACTGACGCTCGACATCGTCAAGATCGACGGCCGCTATGTGCGCGAGTTGGCCGGCAACAGCCGCGACGGGGCCATGGTCCGTCGCCTGGTCGAGCTGTGCCGCGACCTCAACGTCCGCACCGTGGCCGAGATGGTCGAGACCGCCGAGGTCGAGGACGTGGTCCGCAAGGCCGGCGTCGACTTCGCGCAAGGCTGGCTCTACGGCAAGCCGGCCGACCAGCCGCAGCCCTCGCAGAAACCGTCGGCCGTCACCCCCATGGCCCGCCGCGCCGGCGTGTCGGAAGGCTGGGGCTGAGCCTCCACAAGCTTCGCCTTGCTTGCGTGGAACCGTTGAACGCGCCATGCGTCTAAGCGTCTGAGCCCGCGCGTTCGCGTCGGGAAGTCGACGCAGCCTGGGGATCGGGGGCCTTCAGTCCGTATGCACGCCGCCGATCCGTCGGAACGTGAGGCTCGCCGCCTCGCGGCGCTCCGTCGTTACGACATCCTCGACACCCCGCGCGAAGCTGCCTTCGACGAGATCGTCGCCCTGGCGGCCGAGCTCTGCGGCGTCCCGATCGCCCTGGTCAGCCTGGTCGACGAGCACCGCCAGTTCTTCAAGGCTGAGATCGGCCTGGGCGTCGACGGCACGCCGCTGGACCGCTCGTTCTGCGTCAGGACCATCCTCGAAGACGACCTGCTGCTGGTGCCCGACGCGACGCTTGATCCGCGCTTCGCCAACAATCCGCTGGTCACGCAGGCGCCGCACGTGCGCTTCTACGCCGGCGCGCCGCTGGTGACCCGCGAGGGCCTGCCGATCGGCGCCCTGTGCGTGCTCGACACCGCGCCCAAGGACCTGTCGCCCCTGCAGCAGCGCACCCTGCAGGTGCTGGCCCGCCAGGTGATGAACCAGCTGGACCTGCGCCTGTCGCTGCAGGCCAGCGCCGACAGCGAGCGCAAGTACCGCACCCTCTTCGACTCGATGGACGAGGGCTTCTGCATCATCGAGTTCCTCGACGGCCCGCACGGCCCCGACAGCGACTACATCCACATCGACGCCAACGCCGCCTACGCCCGCCACGCCGGCATCCCCGACGTCGTCGGCCAGAAGCTGCGCGAGATGGTGCCTGACGAGGCCGACGCCTGGGTGGCGCGCTACGGCCACGTGCTGCGCACCGGCGAGCCGATCCGCTTCGAGCAGGAACTGGTGGCCACCGGCCGCTATCTCTCGCTCTCCTCGTTCCGCATCGAGCCGCCCGAGCGCAAGCAGGTGGCGGTGCTGTTCCAGGACATCACCGAGCGCCGCCGCGCCGAACTGGCGCTGCGCCGGCTGAACGAGACGCTGGAGCAGCGCGTCGCCTCGGCCCTGGCCGAACGCCGGGTGCTGGCCGACATCGTCGAGGGCACGGCCGCCCTGGTCCAGGTCGTCGACAACGACTTCCGCTGGCTGGCCGTCAACGGCGCGGCGGTGCACGAGTTCGAGCAGGTGTTCGGGGTCACGCCGCGCATCGGCGACAACATGATCGACCTCCTGGCCGACCAGCCGGACAACCAGGCCCAGGTGCAGTCCGTCTGGGCGCGGGCCCTGGCCGGCGAGGAGTTCGTCAAGGTCGAGGCCTTCGGGGCCGCCGACGGCTATCGCCGCTTCTACGAAATGCGCTTCGGCGTCCTGCGCGACGACATGGGCCTGCAGGCCGGCGCCTACCAGTTCGTCTACGACGTCACCGCGCGGCTGGAGGAGCAGGAGCGCCTGCGCGAAGCCGAGGAGGCCCTGCGCCAGGCCCAGAAGATGGAGGCGGTCGGCCAGTTGACCGGGGGCCTGGCCCACGACTTCAACAACCTGCTGTCGGGCATTTCCGGCTCGTTCGAGATGATCGGCACGCGCCTGTCGCAAGGCCGCTCGCGCGACGTGGAGAAGTACCTGTCGGCCGGCCAGGGCGCGGCCCGGCGGGCGGCCGCCCTCACCCACCGCCTGCTGGCCTTCTCGCGCCGCCAGACCCTGTCGCCCAAGCCGATCGTCATCAACCGGCTGATGGCCGACTTCGTCGAGCTGGTGCGCCGCACGGTTGGTCCGTCGATCAAGGTCGAGACCGTGGCCGCTGCTGGCCTATGGGCCACGCTGGTCGACGACAACCAACTGGAGAACGCCCTCCTCAACCTGTGCATCAACGCCCGCGACGCCATGCCCGACGGCGGCCGCATCACCATCGAGACCGGCAACAAGTGGCTCGACCGCCGCTCGGCCGACGAGCGCGGCATGGAGCCGGGCCAGTACGTCACCGTCTGCGTCAGCGACACGGGCGTGGGCATGGACAAGGCCATCCAGGAGCGGGTGTTCGACCCGTTCTTCACCACCAAGCCGATGGGCGAAGGCACGGGTCTGGGCCTCTCGATGGTCTACGGCTTCGCCCGCCAGTCGCACGGCCACGTGCGGATCTATTCCGAGGTCGGCCAGGGCACGATGGTCTGCATCTATCTGCCGCGCCACTTCGGCGAGGAGGCTGCGCCCGAGACCGACGTCCACGCCGTGCTGCCCGCCCCCGCGGCGGCCGGCGAGACCGTGCTGGTGGTCGACGACGAGCCGACCGTCCGCATGCTGATCGTCGATGCGCTGCAGGAGCTGGGCTATGCCTGCGCCGAGGCGGCCGACGGCCCGGCCGGCCTGCGCCTATTGCAGTCCAACGCCCGCTTCGACCTCTTGATCACCGACGTCGGCCTGCCCGGCGGCCTCAACGGCCGCCAGGTCGCCGACGCCGCCCGGGCCCTGCGGCCTGGGCTGAAGGTGATGTTCATCACCGGCTACGCCGAGAACGCCGCCCTCAACCACGGCCACATCCAGCCTGGCATGGAGGTGCTGACCAAGCCGTTCGCGGTGTCGGACCTGGCCGCCCGGGTCGACCGGATGATGCGCACGCCGCTCTAGGGCTCACGCCCCCTACGGCCGTCATCCCGGCCGAAGCATAGCGCAGAGCCGGGACCCAGGGGCCGCCGCACTGCCGCCCGCCCCTGGGTCCCGGATAAGCCCTGCGGGCTTTCCGGGATGACGATTATGAGTGGGCTTCGAATCCCGCCGCTCTAAGCCGCGAACACCCGTCGGCCGCGGTCGACCCGCATGCGGTGGCTGCCGGCCAGCTCGGTCGAGCGGGCCTTGATCGTCTGCAGGAACAGCCATTCGCCAGTGACGCTTTTGGGCGTCACGTCGATCATCATGTAGCCGCGGCGGCTGGTGTCGGCCCACTTCAGTTCGGAATTGGCGGCCATGAAGCCCTGGGCCACGACCTTGGGATCGGCGCCCATGTCGCCTTCCATGCCGTTGGAGGTCACCGCCTGGCCCGCGAACTCCACCCCGGCCGGGCGGCCGTCCTCCATCAGGCCGTAGGCCCAGGCGTTGTGGCTGTCGCCCGACAGCATGACGAGATCGGCGTCGGCGGCCTGGGCGGCCTTCAGTAGGCGCGAGCGGGCGGCCGGGTAGCCGTCCCAGCGGTCCATCCACATCGGCACGCCCTGCCGGGCGGCACGGATGTTGTTGCGGTAACCGGCGACCTTCTTGTCGGCGACTTCCGGGCGCAGCCAGTCGACGGCGTCCTTGGGCATTACGGTGCGGCCCAGGATCGTGCCCATGCCGACCAGCTGCCAGGCCTTCGACGACGCCTTGAACTCATGCGCCAGCCAGCTTTCCTGGGTCGAGCCCAGCATGGTGGCCGACGGATCGCGCCAGGCTCCGTCGCGGAACGCCTTCAGCGCCGCGTCCGGGTCGGCCGCCTTGAACGCCGCGCCCAGATCGGCGGGCTTGGTGCGGCCCAGCAGGCGGGACTCTGTGCGATACAGCGTGGCCAGGGCGCCGATCGGATAGGCCTTCCAGGGCTCGTCCGACACCGGCATCCACTCGCGATAGACCTGCATGGCGGCCGCGCGGCGGACGTTCCAGTCGCCTTCCTTATCGGGCTGGTGGTTCTGGGCCCCGCCCTCCCAGCTGTCGTTGGCAGACTCGTGGTCGTCCCACAGCGCCACCATCGGCGCCATCTGGTGCAGACGCTGCAGGTCGGGATCGGCGCGATAGCTGGCGTAGCGCAGACGATAGTCGGCGACGGTCAGGATCTCCGTCACCGGCAGAAGCTGCTCCTTGCGCCCCTGCGCCCAGTCGCCCTCGCGGGTCGAGCCGACGCCGTATTCGTAGATGTAGTCGCCGGTGTGCAGCCACAGGTCCAGGTCCTGGCGCGCGGCGGCGTGGCCATAGGCGTTGAAGTAGCCGTTGGGCAGGTTCGAGCACGAGAACACCGCCAGGCCGAAGCGCGACACGGGCCCGACCGGCAGGGTCTTGGTCCGTCCGACCGGCGACTTCGAACCGTCCGGAGCAACGAAACGATACCAGTAGACCGTGCCGGGCTTCAGGCCGTCGACGGCCAGCTTGGCGGTCCAGTCGCGATAGGCGCCGGTGCGCACGACGCCGCCGGCCACCACCTTGGCGAAGGCCGGGTCCAGCGCCACCTCGGCCTGCAGCGTGACGACGCCGGCGTCGCCGGCGGGGACGAAGCGCGTCCACAGCAGCATGGCGTCCGGCCCCGGCTCGCCGCTGGCCACGTTGTGGGTGAAGCCGCTGGCGGCCAGCAGCTGCTGGGCGGCCGCGCGACCGGCCGGCATGACCAGAGCTCCAAGGCCCAGGCCGCCCAGCACCAGGCTGCGGCGATCGATGTGCAGAACCACGAAAGACCTCTTCGATCTGAACGAAGGAATGACGGAGAAGAGAAAGGGTGGCGGCCGCGAGGAGGGGGAACGCGGCCGCCAGGGAGCCGAAAGCGCCCTAGAAGACGCCCTTCAGGCCCACGTTCCACATCGAGCCGTAGATGCTGTACTGCTGCACCCGGCTGCGGACGTTCGAGTAGACGATGTCCGGCTCGTTGAAGATGTTGCGGCCGGCCAGCATGACCTCGAAGCGCTTGTTGATCTTGTAGCTGGCGCTGACGTTCCACAGCTGGCGTTCGGCCCGGTAGAGGATGCCGTTGTTGGCCGTGGTCGGCGTGTTGCTGAGCGCGCTGGTCCGGTAGGAGTCCTGCCAGTTGCCGGTCAGCTGCAGGTCCAGCTTGCCGTAGCTGTAGCGCAGACCCCAGTTGGCCGAGGTCTTGGGCAGGTTCACGCGCTCGCCGTCGGGGTCGACCTTGGTGACCGAAGCCCGCAGGCCAAGGCCGCGCAGCGCGCCCGGCAGGAAGACCAGCTGCTGGTCGTACTCCAGCGTGATCCCCTTGTTGGTGCTGGTGCCCGGCAGGTTCTGGGCGCTGCGGAAGGTGTAGCCGGCATAGTCGCCCGGATTGTAGCCGACGTCCTCGGGGTCGACCGTGATGCCGGTGACCTGCATGTCCTTGACGTCCAGCTGGTAGGCCGAGATCCCGACCACGCCCGACGGTTCCAGATAGTACAGCAGGCTGGCGTAGTACTTGGTCGAGTGCTCGGGCTTGAGCAGCGGGTTGGGCACGGTGACGATCAGGTTGTTGTCGTCGACGGCCACCACGCCGCCCAGGTTGCCGTAGTCCGGGCGCAGGATCGACTGGCTGAAGGCCACCTGGCCGACCAGGCGCTTGTTGAAGTCGTACTTCACCCCGCCGCTCAGGAACCAGTCGTCGTACTCGCCCTCGCGGGTCGTGTAGGTCCCGTTGCGATACTGGTACATCAGGCCTTCGACGGTGCTGGTCGACAGGCCCGCGGCGGTCACTTCCTTGGCCGAGCGGATGTCGGCGACGCGCGCCTGGGTCTTGGTCTTCTCGTAGCGCAGGCCAAGGTCGAACTGGGCCTTGCCCAGGCGCGGCTGGGCCTCGACATAGGCCGCGCTGACCTCCTCGCCGATCTTCTTGTTGTTATCCAGCTGGCGCTTCAGGTTGCCCACGGTGTCGGGCACGAAGTACTCGGGATGGGCCTGGTAGATGTCGTAGACGGCGTAGTTGTTGTCGGCGCGCCAGCCTTGCTCGTTCATATTGCCGGCGTCGAAGCCGTGGATCTTGAACTGGTAGTTCTGAGTCCACGGAATGACCGCCTCGGGCGCCTTCTGGGTCAGGTCGCCGGTCGGGCCCACATACTGGAACTGCTTGTACGAGCCCTCGTTGGTCTTCCACATGTTGGTGCGGAAGGCGGCCCCGCCCAGCAGCTTCAGCTGCACGTCGCCGATGGCCAGCTGCTTCTTCAGGTCCAGGTTCACGCCATACATCTGGTTGTTGGCGTTCGACTGCGACGTGCGGATGTTGTTGCCGATGTCGTCGTCGCGGTTGAAGTTGGCCGGGTCGCTCCACGAGCGGCCGGCTGTCTGCTTGATGGTCCAGGCGTTAGAGTCCTCCGACGCGCGATCCAGCGTGAAGCCGATGCGCGTCAGGTAACTGTCGGTGCGGACGAAGAAGCCCTGGTCGTTGTCCTCGAAATTGAACTGCGAGCTGGAATAGTTCGCGCGCAGCAGGGCCTCGAAGGTGTCGCCGCGATATTCCAGCTTGGGCGCGAACACCCAGGCTGGCGTGCCGGCGTAGCGGTGCGAATACTGGGTGTGCAGGCGGGTGTTGGTCCCGCTGGGGTTCACGACGATGTGGGTCGGCGTGGAGTCGGCCGTCGCCCGCGACACCGTCGTCGTGCCGAAGATCAGGTAGGTGTACTGGTTGAAGTACTCGACGTCGTAGAACGAGTAGGTGCTGCGCAGGCTCAGCGCCAGCTTGTCGGTGATCTTGTAGTCGACGCTGAGGTTGGCGGCCTTGCGGCTGGTCAGCTTCGGCCCCGGACGCCACATCACCTGGTAGGGCATGACCCGGCCGTCGGCGAGGTAGGACCAGTCGGTCTGCACCCGGTCCTGCTGGACGAAGTTGGCGTTGTAGCTGGCGTTGAACGCGATCCCGAGACGACCGTCCAGGAACACGTCGCCATAGCCGATCTGCGCCGACGGATAGATCGTCATGTGCTTCTTGTCGTCGGGCAGGTACTGCCGCGACAGGGTGGAGTCCGAGGTGCCCACGCCGCCGATCTGGAAGCGCAGCAGACGGCTCTTGCGCTGGAAGGCGTACTTGCTGCGCAGGTTGATCGAGCCGCCGGGGCTGTCGGCGTCCATGCTGGCCTGCAGGGTGTTGTTCAGCTCGATGGAGTCGATGCCGGTGATCGACATCTGCTCGAACGAGTTCTGGCGGCCCGAATTGTTGTTCGACGTGGCCGTGGCCATGCGCGCGCCGTCGGTCGTGAAGGTCGAGTACTTGGGATCCAGACCCCCGATGCGCACGGCCGTGGCGTCGACCTCGGTGTAGTCCAGCGACACGCCCGGCATGTTCTTCATGAACTCGCCGACGTCGCCCATGGTCAGGGCGCCGAAGTTGTCGGCGGCCACTACGTTCTTGGCGTTGGTCGAGGCGCGGCGCTCCATGATGGCGGCGGCCTGGCCGTCGCGGGCGGCGGTGATCGTCACCGCCTCGACCGCGTCGCCGCCGGCCGCGGCGTAGGCCGTCAGGTCGAAGTTTAGGAGCGCGGCCTGGCCGGGCTCGACATTGACGACCGTACGGGCGGTCTCCAGGCCCGCGTACTTGGCCACCACCGCGGCCTCGCCGGCCGGCACGCCGTTCAGGCGAAAGTCGCCGCCGTCATCGGAGAAGGCCACGATGGTCGTGCCCTCGACGCGGATCTCGGCGTTGCGCACATACTGGCCGGTGGCGGTGTTCAGCACCTTGCCGCGCACCACGCCCGAGCCGGCCGCCGCCGAGGGACGGAGCGTCGCCGGACCGGCCGACTTCAGGGTGATCACCTGGCCGTCGTCGCTGTCGATGCGCAGCGGCGTGCCGGCGATCAGCCGAGACAGGGCCGTGCGCACGTCCATGCGGCCCTTCACGGCCGGGGTTTGCACGCCGTTCAGCAGGCGGGCCGGGGCCACGATCTGCACCTGCCCCTGACGGGCCAGTTCGGGAATGGCGCGCACGGCCGGCTGGGCCGGGATGTCGAAGTCGCGGTCCTGCGCCTGGGCTTGCGAGGCGACGGCGAGCGCCCCGGCGGCGACGCCGCAGGCGAGGATGGAGTAGCGGGAATTCATCGGCAGTCAGCCCCCAATCGTCGCCCAGATCGCGACGTCGCGGGTTGAGAGCCTCCGGCCACGGGCTTCCGTGACCGGTCACAAAAAATTCTCAGTCCGAAGCGCTCGCCTGGACCGGAGCCCGGCTCAGCACGACGAGGTCGCCCTTCTGGTCCAGTCGGGCGTCGAACACCCGGGCGATGGCGCGGCTGAAGCCGACGGGGTCGTTGGCCGCGAAAAGGCCAGCCACCGGCTCACGCGCCAGGGCGGGGTCGGAGATCACGATGCGGGTGTCGCTGTAGCGCGCGAAGGCCTCGGCGGCCGCCTTCAGGCTCTCGCCTTCGAAGGCCAGCTTGCCTTCGCGCCACGCCAGTTCGCGCGTGACCACCGATACCGTGATGGGCTGCGGCTGCGCCACGAGGTCGGCCAGCACCAGCCGCGTATTGCCCTCCAGGGCCAGTTGGGTCGTGGGCGCGGCCAATCGGGGGATCGTCACGTCGACCCGTCCCTGCTGCACCAGAAGATCGGCGGGATCGGCGGCCAGCTTGCGCACGCGAAAGCCCGCCTGGCGGGTGCGCAGCCGCCGGCCGTCGACCTCGACCACGAACGGCCGCGCGTCGCGCGCCACCGAGAAATAGGCCTCGCCCTTGATCAGGGCCACGAACCGCTCGTTTTGGCCGTAGCGTACGCGGATGCGGCTGTCGGTGTTGAGCAGCACGGTCGAGCCGTCCTTCAGCGGCACGAGCCGGATCTCGCCGCGCCTCGTGCTGGTCACCGCGCCGGCCGCCGGAACGCCCACGGCCAGGACCGCCAGCGAAGCGGCCGCCCCCGCGCCGCCCGCCCACAGCAGCGCCCCGCGGCGCGACAGCCCGCGCCGCGTCGGCGTCGCCGGCTCCTGGAAGTCCGCCGGGTCGTATTGCGCGCCCAGCGCCTGGGCGGACTCGCTGATCATGAACAGCGACTGGGCGCGCAGCAGCGCGCCCCGGCTGCGTGGATCCCCCTGCAGCCAGGCCTGAAACGCCTGGTCTTCCTCCGGAGTCAGCGGCCCACGATCCAGCCGCGCCGTCCAGCCGGACGCCGCTTCGTCAATGTCTCGACTGGTGTCTCGTTCGGCCATCTGGCGAGGCGATCTCCGCATCCACTGTACTAGAGGTTTGGGACCGCTTGTTTCCGCTACGGCCGAACCAATCAATCAAGAACGAAACGCCGCGCGAAATATGCGTCTCGACCGTATTCTCCGAAATCCGCATGCGCTCGGCGATCTGACGCTGCGAAAGCCCGTCCACCCGCCGCAGCACGAAGGCCTCGCGCACCTTGGCCGGCATGGCGGCGATCGCCCGGGCCAGCTGCCGCAGTTCGTCCCTGTCGAGCGCGTGCTGCTCGGGCGAGGCGGCGTCGTCGGGATGCTCCAGCCGCTCCAGGTCGCCCACCGCGTGGATCGAGACGATCCTGGCCCGCCGCACTTGCCGCATGATGACCGAACGCGCCACCTGGAAGAGATAGGCCCGGGGATAGCGGATGGTCTCCACCGTCTCCAGCTCGGCCAGGATGGTGTAGGCTTCCTGGATGACGTCCTCGGGATCGACGCCCGCCGGCGTGCTGCGCGACAGCCAGCCGCGCAGGGCCGGCTCATGCGGCAGGACGTTGCGCACGAACCATCGCTGTCTTTCCCTGTCGGCGCCGGTCATGCCTGTTCCATTGGCCAGTTCCGCTGGCGGGACGGTCCGAGACCGGACTTTCCCGCAACGAGTCGGCGCCCTGCCTAGACGCGGTTTGTGACAGTCAGTCCCGGGCGCTCGCTGTGCGCGAGTGCAGATCGGCCGCTGTCGCCGCGGCGAGCGGCCGCTCCGCATCGCCCGTCCAGCGCATCAGGGTCAGGTCGGCGGTCTGCCGGCCGTCGACCTTCGCATTGGCCGCCACATAGACCAGCCCGTCGCCGATCGGCTGGAAGCCGACATCGGCCTTCTGGTTCCAGCCGCGCACGCCGCTGGCCTCGTCCTTCAGGCCGTCAGTGGCCAGGGGCAGCACCCTGCCCTGCTCCCAGCCCTGGCCGCCCGGCCCCGGCACGCCGACCAGGTCGCCCATCGCCGGCTTGGCTTGCGCATCGAACGCGAACAGCAGGTAGTTGGGAAAGGCCGGCTTGGCGCCCTGGTAGACGCCCATGAACCAGCGCTTCAACGTCTCGTCATAGGCCAGGGTCTGCACGCCGAAGCGGGTGTTGCCGGTACGCACGAACACCTTGTCGCGCGGCGCGGCCGGGCCCTGGTGATGCGGCGCGGCCTCCGACAGCGGCCGGGCCAGCTTCGCCCAGTCGGAAACGTCATACTGCAGCAGCACCTGATGGTCGTTGTCGCTCCGGCCCTCGTCGCCATAAATCCCGTAGGCCACCGTCAGGTAGCGCTTGCCGTCGCTGCGCCCGAACGCAGGCCCGAAGCTGACCCCGTCGATGCCCGAGCAGCCATAGCGATGGTCGAGGGTCTTGGCCGTGTCGCCATCGAACCGGCCGTCGCCGTTCAGGTCGGCGGCATAGTCCTTGGCCACCTCGGGCAGGTAGACGGTGCGGAAGAGATCGCTCCTGGCCGCCTCGACGCCCACCCTGTCCAGCCGAGAGACGTCGATCACGGCGATGTAGAAGGCCTGATCCTTCTTGTACTCCAGCGAGCCGTACAGCCTGCCGTCCTCGGGGTTGAAGTCAAGGTCGCCCAGGTGCCCGGTCCAGCCGACCAGGGTTCCAACCAGCCTGCCCTCGAAGTCGTACTTCGCCAGCAGGTTCGTGAACGAGTAGTAGACGTAGCCGCCCTTGCGATCGACGGCGACGCCCTGCACGTGGCCCGAGGCCCAGGTCCCGCCGTTCTGGGTCAGGGGCGGAAGCGGCGGCGCGGCGGCCGCCGGCAGGGCGAGCGCCAGGACGCCGGCGGCGAGCAGGAGCGAAAGACGCGTCTTCATCGTGGCGGAACCGGGCGCTGGCGGAACGGAAAACCGCCCCTCTAGCGCCCGTCCATGACGGTCCGGCGACAGGAGAGGTTGGCCCGTAGATCACTGCCCACGCCCAAGCAGCGAAAACCTCGTCCTTCGACAAGCTCAGGATGAGGTTTTCTGCCGCATGCTCAGCAATTGTCCTCACCCTGAGCCTGTCGAAGGGCGAGGACCACGCACCCGCGCCCTCAGTAGAACGCCACGTCGTCGAGCTCGAACCACAGCTTGGTCCCCGCCGCGCGCTCGCCCTCGACCCCGACCTGCAACAGGTCGGTTCCGGTGAAGGCCGGAGCCTCGCCGCGCACGGCGACCGGCTTGAAGGCGGTGAACGGCAGCGCGACGCTCTTCCACTGCGGCCCGGCCTCGACCTTGGTCGTCCAGCGACCGGCCGCGCCGACCAGGGTCACGACATAGGCGCCGCCGTCGCCGCGGACGGCGAACTTCAGGCCCTTGAACGCTGTGGCGTCGGCCGGAACCACCGAGCCCCGGGTCAGGGGCAGCAGCACCCCGGCCGAGGCGTCGTCCTTGGTGGCCATGCGAGCGCCGACGCTCAGCACCTTGCCGCCGCCCTCGCGGGTGATGACCTGCGAGACTTCGAGGCTGCGATCGCGGCCGCCGTCGAAGTCGTCCAGCCGCAAGGTGTCGAGGCTGGTGCGGCCGTCTGCGCGCTCGAAATCGTCGATCAGGGCGCTGGCCTTCACCGCCGGCGGCGTCAGCTTGCCGTTGGCCGGCGCGCGCACCGCACCGGGACCGAACACCGCCTGGCCCTCGAGGAACACCCGCTCGGTCCTGCGCACGTCGGTGATCGTCTCCCAGGGCTTGCCCGAAACCAGCACGAAGTCGGCGCGCTTGCCGACCTCCAGCGTGCCGCGATCGGCCAGCAGATTCATGGCCTTGGCGCTGGTCGCGGTGCCGGCCACGAGGGCCTGGCTGGGCGTCAGTCCGGCCTGCACCAGCAGCTCCAGCTCGCGCAGGGTCGATGGCCCGTGCAGCGTGCCGGGCATGCCCGCGTCGGTGCCCAGGGCCACCGGCACGCCCGCGTCGAACAGGGTCTTCACGTTGGCGAGGGCGTAACCGAACTTGCGGCGCGCCTGCACGTTGCGCGGGCTGTCGGGATCGGTGGGCGGCTTGGCGCCCGGCTTGACCGGTTCGTAAACCGCCAGGGTCGGGGCGTAGAACAGACCCGAAGCCTTGATCGCCGCGACGGTGTCGGCGTCGACCGGCTCGTCCTGCAGGCTGTGGGCGATGACGTCGACGCCGCTGATCGCCGCCACCTTGCCGCGCTCGACGGTGACGGTGTGGGTCAGGACCTTGAGGTTATGCTTGTGCGCCGCCTCGGTCAGGGCCTTCAGGGTCCAGGCGTCCATGCTGGTGTTGTCGGGCGCGGAGCCGTAGCGCCAGCCGTCGGTGAAGGCCTTGATGGCGTCGGGCTTGTAGGCGGCGATCTCCTCGACCGCCAGGCGGGCGCTCTCGGGCGTGTCCACCCAGCGGGTGGTGGCCTGGTCGGCCCAGTCGGCGCCATGGCCGCCCGGCGTGCTCATCCGCGCGACGAAGTTGACGTGCGGCGCGGTCAGCGTCCCCAGCCACGCCCTGCGCGGCGCGAAGCTTTCCGGCTGCTGGTGGAAGTCGTTCACCGTCGTCACGCCCGAGGCCAGGTAGGCGTCGGCGATCTGAGGCGTCACGGCTGGCGCCCCGGCAGGGGTCCAGTGGGTATGGAGGTCGAACAGCCCCGGGATCAGCGCCGCGCCCTTGGCGTCGACGATGCTGGCGCCCTTGGGCGCCTTGACCTGGGGACCGATCGCCAAGATCCGCCCATCCTTGACCACCAGCGTCCCGCGATAGGGGGCCGCGCCGGTGGCGTCGAAGATCTCGGCGTTGACCACCGCCAGCGGCTTGGTCTGGGCGACCGCCAGGGAGGTCGAGAGCGCCGCGGCGCACAGGCCGCCGAGCAGGATTCGGGCGGAACGCGATGTCATGGGATTTTCCCTAACTCTTGAAAGGAAGACGCCCGGGCCGCGCGTGGCGGCCCGGGGCTTGCTCGCGCGGCTAGAACCGCTTCTTGACGTTGAAGTACCAGTAGCGGCCGTACGGCGTGTAGACCGTGCCGTCGTAGCCGGCCGCGCTCAGCGGCGGCTGCTCGTCGGTGACGTTGCGCACGCCCAGCCGCAGCTTGGTCCCGATCTCGGCGACGTCGACCTCGCCGTAGAGGTTGCCGGTCAGGGTCGAGTCGACCACCCACGGCTGGCCCGAGGAGTCGATCAGGGCCGTGTCGTCGTAGTCGCCGATGTACTGGGTGAAGCCGCCGACCGTGAAGCGGTCGTAGCGCCAGGTCAGGGCCGCAGACCACTTCCATTCCGGCTTGCCGTTCTGGCGCAGCAGGTCACCGCCGCCAGTGATGGTGGTGCCGGCGTTGATCACCCCGTCCGAGCGCGCCTTCAGCAGCTCGGCGATGCCCGGCGATGGCGACTGGTAGTATTTCAGCAGGTGGGCGACGTTGACGTTCAGGTCGAAGTCGCCGAACCGATCGGTGCCCAGCTTCCACAGGAAGCCGAAGTCCAGCCCCTCGACCACCTGCGGCTGGAGGTTGGTGTACTTGTCGTTGACGTACAGCACCTGGCCGGCGGCCGTCAGACCGGTGCCGGCGAAGGCGGCGACGTCGTCGGCCGTCGGCGCGGCCCGCACCACGTTCGGATTGCTCGAGCCCTGCTGGCGCAGCAGGTAGTCGAGGATCAGGGCGTTGCCCTCGCCGAACACGCCGATCAGGCCGGTCTGTTTCACCTTCCAGTAGTCGGCGGTGAAGGTCAGGCGGCCGAGGGCCTCGGGCACGAACTTCGGCTCGAACACCACGCCGTACGACAGGGTTTCGGACTCTTCCGGCTCCAGGTCCGGATTGCCCGCCCGCCGCGCCGTGGTCAGCTGCGAGCGCGAGCATGACGAGAAGGCGCCGATCCGCCCGGCCCGCAGGTCGGCCTCGCAGAAGGCGTAGTCGGTGCGGGTGTTCGAGCGCGAGATGATCGAGGCGTTGATCTGCTCCAGGTTCGGGGCGCGGAAGCCCTGGGCCCACGAGCCGCGGAAGCGCACGCCGTCGATCACGTCCCAGGCCAGGGCGACCTTGGGTTTCGCCGTATCGCCGAAGTCGCTGTAGCGCTCGTACCGGCCGGCCAGCTGGCCTTCAAGGCGATGGACCAGCGGGATCGACATTTCCGGCGAGACCAGCGGCACGGCCAGTTCCAGATAGGCCGAGCCCACCGTGCGGTGGCCCTTGGTGTCGGGGTTGATGCTCGAGTTGATCAGGTCGCTCAGCACCGCGCCGCTGATCGGGTCGGTGAAAGTGGTCGTGCCGTCGATGCGGCTGTCGCGGTCGTCCAGCTGGGTCTCGCGGCGGAACTCGACGCCCGAGGCGATGCCCAGGTCGCCGCCCGGCAGGGTCAGCAGGTCGGGGCGCGAGACCTTGAAGTCCCACAGCGCCAGGGTGCTCTTGGTGCGGCGGATGGTCTTGACCCGGATGGCGTCGATGGCCGCCTGGCTGTTGCGGGTGTTGTCAGGGCCGCTGGTGTAGGTCAGGTCCGAGCCGTTGAAGACGTTGTAGGCGTCGGGCGTCGACAGGGCCAGCTGGGCGTAGAGCTTGGTGGTCGAGATGTTGTCGGCCACGTCCTTCGCGGTGGCCTCGGAGTAGACGACCGCCGACTCCCAGTCGAAGCCGAACTTCTCGCCGCGCAGGCCGCCCAGCACGCGGTACTGCTTGTTGGTGACGTCCACCTGGGTGAGGCCGAGGTCGGCGAAGGTGTAGCCGCGCAGCGTGACCGGCAGGCCCGCGGCCGGGACGTTCAGGTTGGGCAGGCGATTGGGGTTGACCGAACCGTTGGCGAAGACGGTCGGGCCGAACGGGTTCCAGTAGTTGCTGGCCGGGATGGTGATCACCCCCGACGACAGGGTCTGGATCGGCGCCTGACCGGCATTGGTCTTGGCGTGATAGAGGCCAAGCTCGCCAAAGGCGGTGACGCTGTCGTTGATCGCGTACTTGCCGGTGGCGAACAGGTTGGCGCGCTTCACCGACGGGATCACCGTCGTGCCCAGCGAGGCGGCGTCGAAGCGCAGGTCGCGGTCGACGCCCGAGGTCGCAATCGCCCCGTCGTCGATGCACAGCCCGTTGCCGATGTTCAGCTGGCAGCCCGAGAAGGTGGTCGGCTGGATGTGGAAGTAGCCGGCGCTGCTGGTCAGGGCCGTCGTCCCCTGGCGCACCGTGCCGAAGCTCTGCGGCGTCTGCAGATAGGCCCAGGGCGTGGTGGTGCTGCGGCCGTCCAGGCTGGTGGCGCCGGCGAAACGGGTGCCCGCGAACAGCGAGCGGCGGTCGGCCGAGGCGGTGAAGGCCTGCTCGTTGGAGCGCAGGTGCGTGCGCGCGTCATAGGAGAAGAAGGCGCTGACATTGCCGCGGCCCTCGGCGAAGTTGTGGCCGCCATAGGCGTTGAAATTGTACTCCTTGAGGTTCGTGCCCTCGGCGAAGCCGTACTGGGCCGAGGCGTTCAGCCCCTCCAGGTCGTCGCGCAGCACGGTGTTGACCACGCCGGCCACCGCGTCGGCGCCGTAGATGGCCGCCGCGCCGTCGCGCAGCACTTCCAGCCGGCGCAGGCCCGTCACCGGAATGGCGTTGGAGTTGTAGGTCAGCACCGGCACCAGGTTGTCGTTGGCCTGGCTGGTCGGGTGGGTCACCACCCGGCGGCCGTTCAGCAGCACCAGGGTGTTGCCGATGCCCAGGTTGCGCAGGTTCACCGAGCCGACGTCGCCGCGGGCGCTGTTGCTGGTGCCCGGCAGGTACTGCGAGTTGAAGTTGACGTCGCCCATCTGCGGGATGGCGCGGAACAGGTCGTCGCCCGAGACGGCGGCGGTCGCCTGGATCTGGTCCTCTCCGACCACCGTCACCGGCAGGGCGGCGGTGACCTTGGCCCCCTTGATCTGCGAACCGACGACGGTGATCTCCTCGACCGTCGCGGCCTCGCCCTCCTGGGCGTTGGCGTGCGCGGCCAGGACGGCGGCGCAGAGTGTCGTGGTCGCCAGCAGGGCGACGCGTAGGCGAGTGTTCATGGTATCCCCTCCAGAACTGCGACCCGACGCTCCCCGCCGCACGAGCGCGCCCGCAATCCACATTTCAGGAAATGCCGGCGCGTCGTCCCGATGCTGACGAAACGAACAGGTCGTGCCGGATCATTGCCGGCGCGGGTCAATTCCCACTGAATCGATGGGAATTGAATTGGAGTTTTTCTGAAGCGCTTGCGACCAAGTTTGCCGCCGTCCTGTCAAAAAATGGGTTGGAACGGCAATTTTCACCACACGCCGTTCGGGCCGGAATCCAGCGCCGACAGGGCGCGGCGGCCATTTCGCCGTCGGAGCGCGCTTGATCGCCAGGCCAGGGAACCGGCTGTCGGCGTCGCCGTGCGTATAAAATCAAACAGCGTTACGCCAGTTGCCGGTGTGATGATCAGCACGTTCCGGAAACCTCCGGTCGGCGCCCTGAAATGTGGCGCGCGTATACGAAAGAAGGCCTGCAAGGCCCTTCCTCGCCCCCTCCCCCATTGCCGAACCCGCCCGCCTGATCAACGCTGAACCGCGGTCAAAACCGCTGTTCAGTCTAGTATTCGCGTTCCAACAACAAGAACACGATTAGGGCGGACCCCACGAAGGAGCCATCAGTCATGCATTGACTATGCGGAGAGGGGCACTAGTGAACAATAATCTCAAAAAGATTCTGACCGCCAGCATTTCGACTCTGTCGATCGCCATCGGTACTTCGACCATCGCACACGCGGCCGAGCCCGCGCCTGATCCTTCCGTCGAACTCGACACCGTCATCGTCACCGGCACGCGCCAGACCGGCCTGCGGGTCGCCGACAGCCCGGCCCCCGTCCAGGTGGTCGACACCGCCACCCTCGAGCGCACCGGCCAGGTCGACCTGCGCCTGGGCCTGGCCAACCTGGTGCCGTCGTTCAACGCCCAGGCCTTCGGCGGCGACACCGCCAACCTGACCCTGTCGGCGCGCCTGCGCGGCCTGTCGCCGAACCAGGCCCTGGTGCTGATCAACGGCAAGCGCCGCCACACCACCGGCAACCTCGCGGTCCTGTCGGGCCCCTACCAGGGCGCGGCGGCCGCCGACCTTGGCTTCATCCCGATGGCCTCGATCGGTCGGATCGAGGTGCTGACCGACGGCGCCGCGGCCCAGTACGGCACCGACGCCATCGCCGGCGTCGTCAACATCATCCTCAAGAAGTCGGGGTCGGGCGGCGCGATCTCGGCCACCGGCGGCGAGTATTTCGACGGCGGCGGCAAGACTGCCTCGTTCTCGGCCAACCTGGGCACGGCCCCGACCGAGAACAGCTATCTGAACTTCACGGTCGAGAGCAAATACCACGGCTTCTCCAACCGCGGCCTGCCCGACCAGCGCGTCTACAACCCCGCCAGCCCCAGCTACTCGGCCGCCAACAACGCCGTCGAGAGCCAGATCAAGGGCTATCCCAACCTGAACCTTATCTCGGGCGACGCCGAATACCGGATGCACGTCCTGGCCTTCAACGGCGGCGTCGAACTGCCCGGCGACTTCGAGGTCTATTCGTTCGGCACCTACGGCCACAAGGACGCCTCGGCCTACGAAAACTACCGCCGCTACAACCGGGTGCAGGGCAAGATGGGCGCGGCCGACCGGCCCTTCCCCAACGGCTTCAGCCCGCGTGAACGGATCATCGAGGACGACTACGCCATGACGCTGGGCCTGTCCGGCGTCGTCGCCGGCTGGAACCTCGACCTCAGCGCCACCTACGGCAAGGACGACATCGAGGTCCGCGTCGAGGACTCTGCCAACGCCAGCCTCTACACCGACACCTCGACCCTCACGACCAAGGGCTTCACCCCCACCTCGTTCCACGCCGGCAGCTGGCAGACCACCCAGTGGACCAACAACCTCGACCTTTCGCGCGGCTTCGACGTGGGCCTGGCCACGCCGCTCGACGTGGCGCTGGGCATCGAGCAGCGGCGTGACACCTATGCGATCGGCGCGGGCGACGCGGCCTCGACCTACAAGGAAGGCTCGCAGTCCTATCCGGGCTTCTCCAAGACCGACGCCGGCGGCCACAGCCGCACCAGCTGGGCGCTCTACACCGACCTGGCCGTCTCGCCGGTCACGCCCTGGAAGGTCGACGTGGCCCTGCGCTACGAGGACTTCAGCGACTTCGGCGACACCACTGTCGGCAAGCTGACCAGCCGCTACGACTTCAACGACATGTTCGCCATCCGCGGCACGGTCAGCACCGGCTTCCGCGCCCCGACCCTGGCGGAGTCGTTCTACTCGGCCACCAACGTCTCGCCGACCTCGGCCTTCGTGCAGCTGGCTCCCAACTCGGCGGCCGCCGCGCTGCTGGGCATCGAGAAGCTGAAGCCCGAGAAGTCGACCAACTACAGCTTCGGCGTCGTGGCCCACCCGATCCCGAAACTGACCGCCACGATCGACGTCTACCGCATCAAGCTGGAAGACCGGATCTTCGGCTCCAGCTCGGTCTACGGCATGCGCAACGGCGTGATCGTCAACCCGAACGTCAACGCCGCCATCGCCGCCAACGGCAACGTGCTGGACAGCACCGTCACCAGCACCGGCATCAACATCTTCTCCAACGGTCTCGACACCCGCACCACGGGCGTCGACGTGGTCGTCTCCTATCCGACCGACCTGGGCGACTGGGGCCGCATCGACTGGACCCTGAGCGGCAACTACAACAAGACCAAGATCACCAAGGTGAAGTCGGCCCCGGCCGCGCTGGGCGTGACCAGCACGGCCTTCCCGACCGGCCAGGTGCTGTTCGCCGGCAACGCCGCCTCGCTGCTCGAGACCGCCGCGCCCAAGTACAAGATCGGCCTCAACGGCCTCTACAGCTTCGGCCCGGTCACCATCAGCCTGACCGAGACCTTCTACGGCAAGGCCTCGGCCCTGGCCGACCCGGGCACCGGTCCGCTGCTCAACACCGTGGTCAGTTCCACGGCGATCACCGACCTGGAGGTCTCCTACAAGTTCCCGGTCGGCGTCACCGCCGCCATCGGCGCCAACAACCTGTTCAACGAGTATCCGGACAAGTTCTCGGCGGCCTTCCAGTCGGCCTGTATCGCCTCCGGCGGCGGCTGCGTGACCCAGTACCCGGCGTTCTCGCCGTTCGGGATCAACGGCGGCTACTACTACGGGCGCCTGACCTACAGCTTCTAGGTCGCCCTTCCGTCGCATCGGCAACGAGGGAGTCGGGCGTCCGTCCGGCTCCCTTTTCCGAAGGCGATTCAACGGGACGCGCTCGCCGCGCCCCAACTTCGCCCAAGCCGCGATCAGGGCGCCCAAGCAGGCGGCACAACGCCGTTCCGCGACAGGCTGACCGCCCTGCCCGGCTTAAAGGGATTGCCCCGCCGAGACGGGGATTTCGAGATGGACCCGCCGCCGAAACATCCGGCAGGCGGACAAGAACACGGGGTGGCGTATGGACGGTCGAGCGACTTCGGCATCTGGCGCGGTTCTGACGCGCCGACGGTTTTTCGAGGGCCTTGCAGCTTACGGCGGCGTGTCGCTGGCCATGGCCGGCATGGACGCCCTGGGCTACGGCTTCGCCTCGGCCCAGGCCGCCCCGCCTCCGCTGGAAGGCGGCGGCAAGGGGATCACGGTGGTGGTGCTGGGCGCGGGCCTGGCGGGCCTGACCGCCGCCTACGAACTGACCAAGCACGGCTACGAGGTGCAGGTGCTGGAAGCCCGCGACTTCGCCGGCGGCCGCTGCCAGACCGCCCGCAAGGGCTTCCGCCACGTCGACCTGCTGGGCAACGACCAGACCTGCCAGTTCGACGAGGGCCTCTACATCAACCACGGCCCCTGGCGGATCCCGTATCACCACCGCTCGACGCTGCACTACACCAAGCTGTTCGGCGTGCCGCTGGAGAGCTTCGTCAACGACAACGACGCCGCCTACGTCTATTTCGAGAAGGGCGAAGGCCCCCTGAAGGGCAAACCCGTGCGCAAGGGCGAGATCGCCGCCGACGCCCGCGGCCACGCCGCCGAGCTGATGGCCAAGGTCGCCTCCAAGGGCGGCCTCGACGGCGCGCTCACCGCCCAGGACCGCGACCTCTTCGTCGCCTACATGGTCAACGAGGGCCGGCTGTCGGCGACCGATCTGGCCTATACCGGCACCGACGGCCGCGGCTTCGACGTCCATCCCGGCGCCGGCGTCTCGCCCGGTCCCGGCAAGCCCTCGACCCCGCGCAGCATGGCCGACGTACTGCACTCGGGCGCCTGGCGCACCCTGACCTCGGTCGCCGGCTACGAGCAGCAGCGCACCATGCTCCAGCCGATCGGCGGCATGGACCAGCTGGCCAAGGCCTTCGAGCGCAACGTGGCCGACAAGATCAGCTATTCCTGCGTGGTCGAAACCATCGGCCAGGACGCCAAGGGCGTGAAGATCGGCTACCGCGACGCCGCCGGAAAGAAGGCAGAGGTCGTCGCCGACTACTGCATCTGCACCATCCCGCTCAGCGTGCTGCGCAGCGTCGACATGCAGGCCTCCAAGCCGTTCAAGGCGGCGATGGAGGGCGTGGCCTACGCCCCGGTCAACAAGATCGGCCTGCAGATGAAGCGCCGCTTCTGGGAAGAGGACCACTTCATCTACGGCGGCCACATCTACAACGACATGCCCGGCATCGGCACGATCAGCCTGCCCTCGACCGGCTGGCAGTCTCAGAAGGGCGTGCTGCTGGGCTACTACTCGTTCGGTGGCGAGGCCGCGCGGATCAGCGCCAAGAGCCCGGCCGAGCGCGCCGCCTTCGCCGTGGCCGGCGGCCAGAAGGTGTTCCCCGAATACGCCGACAGCTACGAGAACGCCTTCTCGTTCTGCTGGCACCTGGCCGAGCACAATCTGGGCGGCTGGGCCGAGTGGGGCGAGGAAGGCCGCAAGACCGCCTATCCGGTGCTGTGCGAACCCGACGGCCGCCTCTACCTGGCCGGCGAGCACCTCAGCTATCTCGGCGGCTGGCAGGCCGGGGCCATCGAGTCCGCCTGGCAGCAGATCGCCAAGCTGCACGCCCGCGTCCGCGCCGCGTGACGAACCCCATCCAGACCCTCGGAGACCTGATGCTTCGCCACGCTTTCCCGGCGCTCGCCGCTTTCGGCCTCGTCGCCGGCGCCGCCTCGTCCACCCTGGCCGCCCCGCCCGGCCAGACCCTCTACGCCGACAACTGCTCGGCCTGCCACCAGGTCACCGGCAAGGGCGTCAAGGGCGCCTTCCCGGCCCTGGCCGGCTCGCCGCTGGTGCAGGGCGACGGCAAGACCATGGCCGGCGTCGTGCTCAACGGCCGCGCCGGCATGCCTGCCTTCAAGGACGACCTGTCCGACGCCGAGCTGACGGGCCTGCTGAACTATGTCCGCACCGCCTGGGGCAACAAGGGCAAGCCCGTCAGCTTCGCCGACGTCTCCAGCGCCCGCGCCCAGTCCAAGGCCGGCGCCAAGGCCCGCGGCCTGCAGGCCCACTAGGTCTACGCCCTCGTCCTTCGATAAGCTCAGGATGAGGGCGACTTCAACGCCGCAGTAGAAATCCTCTTCCTGAGCCTGTCGAAGGACGAGGATTTCGGTCCAAGTTGAGTTCCCAAGGAGAGAAACGCCCAATGAAACGCCTCGCCCTCGCCCTCGTCGCCACCGCCGCCATCGGCACGCCCGTTCTGGCCCAGGAGATCGTCCGCGGCGGCGATCCCAAGTCGGCGATCGCCAGCGTCGTCACCGTGCCGGCCGGCTACGACACCATCTATGTCAGCGGCATGACCCCGCCGGTGGTCGACGCCAACGCCACGGGCGTGGCCAAGTTCGGCGACACCAAGACCCAGACCATCGGCGTCATCAAGCGCCTGGAAGACGCGCTCAAGAGCCAGGGCGCGAGCCTGTCGGACGTGGTGATGATGCGCGTGCTGCTGGTCGGCGATCCGGCCAAGGACGGCAAGATGGACTTCGCCGGCATGATGGAAGGCTACAAGACCTTCTTCGGCACGGCCGAGCAGCCCAACAAGCCCTCGCGCATCACCAGCCAGGTCACCGCCCTGGTCGCCGACGGCATGCTGGTCGAGATCGAGGTCCAGGCCGCCCGCAAGCCGAAGAAATAGGGTCCGGCCGGCCAAGAAAGGCCCGGCGGGCTCAAGCGCGACGGACGGTTCTGCGGCATGATCGCCGGACCGTCCGGACGCCGAGCAGAAAGGCCGACCCGATGAGCTGCAGCCACCTGTCCACCATCGTCGTCGTGACGCCCAGCGCCGACGGCTGCGAGGAATGCCTCAAGACCGGCGGCTGGTGGGTTCACCTGCGCCTTTGCCGCGCCTGCGGCCACGTCGGCTGCTGCGACCAGTCGCCCAGCCGCCACGCCAGCGCCCACTTCGCCGCCACCCAGCACCCGATCATCGAGGGCTACGACCCGCCCGAGGGCTGGGGCTGGTGCTATGTCGACGAGGTGATGTTCGACCTGACCGCCTACAAGACGCCCCACCCGCGCCCGATCAAGCGGTGGGTCGAGGGTTAGCGCTACCCGATCGGGTGTTGCCCGCAAAACATCGTTCGCTCTACTGCCCGGATGATCTTCACGACTCTCGCCCATAGGCCGGCGAGGGCGACATCAGGGCGGGTCGGGGTGGCCTCTAGAGAACGACAAGACTTGCTCCGCGGACTGACGGCTCTCGCCTGCGCCTGGGCGCTGGCCGCGCCCGCCGTGGCGGCCGAGCGCATGGCCACGCTGGCCCTGCCCGCCCAGCCGCTGAACCACGCCCTGGCCGAGCTCGGCCGCCAGGCGCGGGTCGACATCCTGGTCTCCTCGGCCGTGGTCGGCGACCGGCGCGCGCCGCCGCTGCGCGGCCGCCTGACCCCCAGCGAGGCCCTGGACCGGCTGCTGGCGGGATCGGGCCTGGAGTACGAGGCCGTCGAGGCCGGCGTCTATGTCGTGCGTGCGCGCCGCAACGCCCCGGCCGCCATCGAGACCGGCCCGGTCGCCCTGCCCGAGCTGCTGGTGGTGGGCGTGCGCACCCAGAACGTCGACCAGCGGCGCGACCCCGACGACATCCAGCCCTATCGCGTGTTCGAGCGCAGCACGCTGCGCACGGCCCAGGCCCTTTCGGCCGACGACTTCCTGCAGACCTGGCTGACCAGCAACGGCGACACCGGCCAGGCCGTCCCGCAGGTCACGCGCGGCACGCCGCCGTCGCGGTCCAAGTTCTCGTTTCGCGACCCCAACGCCATGGCCGCCACCCTGGTGCTGGTCGACGGACGGCGCATGCCGGCCATCCCCAGCCAGGCCGAGCTGATCCAGGCCGACGTCGGCCCCATTCCGCTGGCGGCGATCGGCCGTATCGAGACCCTGTCCTCCAGCAGCGGCGCGCTCTACGGCCTGGGCGCCGTCAACGGCGTGGTCAACCTGGTGCTCGACCGCGACTATCGCGGCGCCGAGGTCTCGACGACCGTCGGTTCGGGCAAGGGCGGCGACGGCGAATACGGTCGCTTCGACGCGCGGCTGGGCTTCAGCACGGACGACGGCGACACGGCGCTGATGGTCAGCTACGGCCAGAAGCGCTTCAACGGCGTCGCCTATGGCGATCGGCGGGAGGCCTCCGCGCCCCTCGATGGATCGCTGCTCGCACCGTACCAATGGCCCTCGCGCCCCTCGGGAAACGGCACGACCCTGTTCGGGCTGAACGGCCCGTTCGTGGTGGCCGGCGTGGCCATGACCAAGACCTACATCCCCGCCGACTATGACGGCTCGACGCCGATCGAGACGGTGCTGGTCCAGAACGCCGGCAAGTCGGCCCCGGGGCTGGCCCCGGCCCATCGCGACCGGCTGCTGTCCACCGACAGCCGCACCGACGCGATCCTGGTCAATCTTCGCCAGCGGCTGTGGCGCGGGGCCGAAGCCTATTTCGACTACATCTACCTCTCCAGTCTCGACAGCTACCCCACCGCCTACGGGGCGTTTTCCACCACCCTGACGCCGGGCCAGGGTCCGGCCGCGATGATCTCGGGGGCTGGACCCATCGAGATGGTCGGGCCTCTGCCCTACGCCGCCGGCTCCAACTCCACCCGGGTGATCACCCGCCGCTTCACCGCGGGCCTGGTGTTCAGCCTGCCGGCCCGCTGGCGCGGCGGCATCGACTATGCGGAGGGCTCGCTCCGGGCCCGCCAGCTCAGCGACATCGCCGGCTTCGAGGTCCTGGCTACGTCGGTCGTCGCCAGCGGTATAGCCCCCGGCGACGGACGGACCGCGCCCAACCCGCTCGGCGACCAGGCCAGGTTCGTGGCCGATCTTGGCCAATACAGCGCCGACTGGGCGCCGCCGGCGCCCTATGGCGCCTCGCGCCTCGAGGACATCTCGCTGCGCGCCTCCGGCCCGATAGGACGGATCGGAGATCGCGACCTGACCCTGTCCCTGACCGCACAGCAGCTGCAGGACACCCTGCCCTACCTCACCGACCTGCCCCGCAGCGGCCTGTCGTCCCGCACGCGCTCCCTGTTCGCCGAACTGCGGGCGCCGCTGGACGGTCTGGTCGGGGTGCGGGGCCTGGAACTGCAGGCGGCGGTGCGCCGCCAGACCGGCCGCGTCAGGATCGCCTACGCCTCGCCCTGGAAGCGCCTGGACACGGCCGCCGACCTCTATCTGCTCGGCGCCAAGGTCGAGCCTCTGCCCGGCCTCATCCTGCGCGGCTCGTTCGCCTCCGGAGGCCAGTTGCCCGAGCCCCGCATGCTGACGCTGGTCTCCTTCACCAGCACCAGCAGCCTGGCGGATCCCAAGCGCGATCAGAGCCGCCCGATCTCGTCGGAGGGCTGGTTCTGGCACGTCTGGGGAGCCCCCGCCGACCTGCGGCCCGACCGGACACGCACCTATTCCGCCGGCGCGGTGCTGAGCGCGCCGCTGCTGCCGCGCACGCGCCTGTCGGTCGACTACACCCGCATCGAGGGTCACGACCTGATGGTCCAGGTCTTCCGGGGCGTCGATTTCTACATCCTCAACGAGGAGCGCTATCCCGGCAGGGTCGTCCGTGCGCCGCTCACCGACGCCGACCGCGCCAAGGGCTACACGGCGGGACGCATCATCGAGGTGCGCGATCTCAGCGAAAACACCGGCTCCAGCCTGATGGAGTCGGTCGACATCGTCGCCGAGCACGACCTGCGCCTGGCCGGCGGACGCCTGGGCCTCAGCGCCGCCGTGACCTGGCAGCCGACCCTGCACCGCTACATCCCGCCCGACAGCGGCGCCTACAAGCGCACGCCCGACGGCGGCACGCCGAAGTGGCGCGGCGCCCTGGGGGCGCGCTGGTCGACCGACCGCTTCACCGCCTCGGCCACGGTTCGCTATATCGAGGCCAACCTACCGACGGCGCTGCCCGAACGCACGACGGTGGACCTGTCGGTGGCGTGGGATCTGCCCCGCCCGGCCGGCGCGTCCGAGACCGAGCTGCGTCTGGGCGTGCGCAACCTGCTCGATCGCTGGTCGGACGACGATCCGCTCAAGCGCAGGCTCGAAGCCACGCTGGTCGCGCGGTTCTAAACCGCTCGCAGCGCCTCCAGGTCGCGGTGGATGGCCGAGACCACCACCGAGCCCTCGCCCACCCCGGCCGCCACCCGCTTGATCGAGCCCGAGCGCACGTCGCCGACGGCGTAGACGCCCGGCCGTTCGGTCTCGTAGGCCGAGCGGGCGCCGGGGGCCTGGCCGCTCTCGCCGGTCAGCACGAAGCCGCGCTCGTCCAGGTCGATGCAGCCGCGCAGCCAGTCGGTGTTGGGCTCGGCGCCGATCATCACGAACAGCGCCCCGGCGTCGACCACGGTCTCCTCGCCGCTGCGATGGTCGGTCCAGCCGATCCGCTTCAGGGTGCGCTCGCCCTCCAGGCGCGAGACCTCGCTGAATGGATAGAGGGTGATGCGGGCCGAGCCCTCGATGCGCTGGACCAGATAGTCAGACATCGTCGCCGCCAGCCCCTCGCCGCGCACCAGCATGTGCACGTGGCCCACCGTGCGCGACAGGAACATCGCCGCCTGGCCCGCCGAATTGCCGCCGCCGACCACCACCACCGCCTGACCCCGGCAGAGATCCGACTCCATGGCCGTGGCCGCATAGTGGATCGCCTGGCCGTCGAAGCGGTCGTAGCCCGCGACGTCCAGCTTGCGATAGCGGGCGCCCGAGGCGATCACCACCGCCCGCGCCAGCAGGGTCTGGCCGTCTTCCAGCTTCAGCCGGTAGGGGCGCTTTTCGCACTCGACCCCGACCACGGCCCGCGACACCGCCAGCCGCGCCCCGAACTTCTGGGCCTGCACCTGGGCGCGGCCGGCCAGGGCCTGGCCCGAAATCCCCGTCGGAAAGCCCAGATAGTTCTCGATCTTCGAGCTGGCCCCGGCCTGGCCGCCGGGCGCCAGCCCCTCGAGGATCACCGTCGCCAGCCCTTCGGACGCCGCATAGGTCGCCGCCGAAAGGCCTGCGGGCCCCGCGCCCACCACCGCCACGTCGAACACCGCCTGCGGGTCGAAACGCTCGGTCATGCCCAGGCGGTCGGCCAGGGCCATGGTGTCGGGATTGAGCAGCACGCTGCGGTCGGGCAGCACCACCGCCGGCAGGTCGGCGACGTCCAGGCCGTGGCGGCCCATGCAGCCGGAGGCGGCCTCGTCGCTCTCCACGTCGACCAGCCGCAGCGGATAGCCGTTGCGCACGGCGAAGCGCTCGATGCGCAGGGTCTCGGGATCGTCGGGCCGGCCGATCAGCACGATCCCCGCCTCGCCGTGATGCAGGAAACCCATGCGGCGCAGGATGAAGGCCCGCATGACGATCTCGCCGATGTCGGGCTCGGCCGCCATCATCCGCGGCACGTTCCTGTTGGCCACCCGCACGACCCGGCCGTCGGTTAGGGCCCGGGCCCCGACCAGCAGGGCGCGGGCGTTGATCTGGTCGAGCTCGCCGCTGAACTGGCCGGCCCGGTGGATGGTCAGGATCTCGTCGTCGCCCTCCTCGCCGGTGCGGGTGATGCCCACCTGCCCGTCCAGCACCAGGAAGAAGTCGGCCCGCCGGTCGCCGCGCCGAAACAGCACCTGGCCCTTGGCGATCTCTTCCTCGACGCCGTAGCCGGAAAGGCGCTCGGCCATCTCGGGCGACAGCACGGGAAAGATCTGGGCGGTGCGGGCGTAGGGGTCGTCGGCGGCGAGCGGCTTGGTCGCGATGGTATCGGTCACGGCGGGCCTCCTGGCGGTCCTTCGAACCCTAGTTCACGGAACGTCGCGAGGCGATGTCTTGAACGGAAACAGCGGCGCCTTCAGGCGCGGTGCGCGGCGTCACGGCGGCGAAGGCCGTCAGGGCCAGCAGCGCGGCGGTCGCGGCGCTCAGCGCCAGTTTCTGGATGCCGTTCACGAGCTGGCCCCTTGCTCGGATAAGAGGGTGGCCCCGCCGGCCGCCGGGGGGGAGGTGCGGCGGGCGGGGCCTTGCGGGGTCCTGGCCTGGGGGGAGAGGTTCCAGAACCCCGAGGGGGATCAGGCGCGGTCGCGGCGGCCGGCCTCGAACAGGAACCAGACGCGCTTTTCGGTCTCGTCGATCCAGTTCTCCAGCAGGCTGGCGGTGGCGATGTCGCCGTGCTCGTCGCAGGCGCTGTGCACGGCCCGCATGGCCGCGGCCAGGCCGCCGTTGTCGTCGCGCAGCTCGGCCAGCATGTCGTGCGGCTCCACATAGTCGGCGTCGTTGTCCAGCACGCGCTGGGCGCGGGCGATGTGGCCGATCGAGCGCAGGGTCGTGCCGCCCAGCTTGCGCACCCGTTCGGCGATCGGGTCGGTCATGGCGTAGAGCTCGTCGCCCTGCTCGTCGAACATCAGGTGGTAGTCGCGGAAGTGCGGCCCCGAGACGTGCCAGTGGAAGTTCTTGGTCTTGATGTAGAGCGCGAAAACGTCGGCCAGCAGCGCGGTCAGGGCCGCGGAGATGTCCTTGGCGGCGGCTTCGCCCAGACCCGTCGGGGTGGTCAGCGGGGCCAGGCGCCGGGCGCGGGCGATTTCGGTGTCCATGGGTCTTCTCCTGCGAAGGCGGGGTCCAGCGCCGCGCCGTTGAAAGTCATCCTGCGCCGCTTGCGGCCAACGCGCTTGGCGCGAGGCGCGCCGGCTTGAACGTCGGCGCCGTCGCGCGGGGCTCAGGCCCGCCGAAGCGAGCCCATCACCAGGGCCCGGCCCCAGGGACGGTTCTCGCGGCGCCAGACATTGGGGGTCTGGCCGGTGTGGCGGCGGAACAGGCGGGTCAGATGAGCCTGGTCGGCCAGGCCGCAGACGGCGGCGATGTGGGCCAGGCTCTCGTCGGTCTCCAGCATCATCGACTGGGCGTGCTCCAGGCGCCGGCGCATGATGTAGGCGTGAGGCGTCTCGTCGGTGCTGACCTTGAAGGCGCGGCAGAAATAGCTGGCCGACAGGCCCACGCGGCCGGCCAGCGCGGCCACCGAGACGGTCGAGCCGATATGGGCCTCGACATGGGCCGCCACGGCCCGGATCTGCCAGCCGGCCAGGCCGCCCCGCGCCGGACCCGAGGACCGCACCCGCGAGCCGGGCAGGAAGCTGCGCTCCTCGCGCCGGGCGGTGCTGCTCAGCACCACCGCCAGCCGGTCGAGCATCTCGCGGGCCGAGCCGAGATCGGCGTCCAGGGCGGCCAGGGCCTGCTCGACCAGCCAGATCGCCTGGGGCGCGTTGGAAGACGGCGCGGCCGCCTGGGTGTCGATGGATTGCAACATGGATCCGGCCTCCTGCCGCCTCGAATGACCGCAACCCTAGCGACGGTCGCTCATCCGACACACCGAACGGACGTTGACCGCGCGTATCGACTTGGTTGGCCCGCCCCAGACCTTGGTAGGGGGTCCCGGCCCGGGCCAAGCTTGCGCTATGAATCGCCTGATGCGCTTTTCGCCCTTCCCCTCGTCGCGCCCCTCGGCGGTCGGCCGTCGCCTGCGCCTGGCCGGCGCGGCCCTGATCGCGGCCGCCGTGTTCGTCATCGACACCTTCACCCCGCTCTCCAGCGCTGTGGCGGTGCTCTACGTGCTGGTGCTGTTGCTGGTCGGCGAGGAGCTGCCGGGCCGCAGGCTGTGGGTCGTCACGCTGGCCTGCGCGGCCATGGCCACGATCAGCTTCGCCTTCGCCCATGGGGAAGACGTCGAACTGGCCCCCACCCTGCGCCTGATGGTCAGCCTGGCGGCGCTGGGCGTGGCGGCCTTCCTGACCAGCCGCAACCTGGCGGCCCGAGAGATCCTGCAGGCCCAGGCCCGGCTGCTCGACGTCACCTCCGACGCCATCTTCATCCGCGACGCCCAGGGCCGCGTCACCTTCTGGAACCGCGGCGCCGAGCGGCTGTACGGCTGGAGCCGCGACGAGGCGCTGGGCCAGGACGCCCACCGCCTGCTCGCCACCGCCCTGCCCGCCCCCTCCGAGGACATCGCCGCCCTGGTTGCCCGCGACGGCGCCTGGCAGGGCGAGGTCGCCCAGCGCCGCAAGGACGGCGGGATCCTCACCGTGCTCAGCGAGTGGATCCTCGAGCGCGACGAGACCGGCGCCCACGCCCTGCTGGAGAGCAACACCGACATCTCCGACCTGCGCCGCGCCGACGAGGCCCTGCGCCGCAGCGAGGCCCGCTACCGCACCATCTTCAACACCCTGGCGGTGTCGATCTGGGAGCACGACTTCCGACCGGTGAGGGCGGCGCTGGACGACCTGCGCGCCCAAGGAGTCACGGACCTGGCCGAGCACCTGGCCCGCAATCCCGAGGTCGCCCGCGAGATCAAGGCCAAGGTCGGCATCACCGACGTCAACGCCACGGCCCTGAAGATGATGGGCGTCACCGACAAGGCCGGCTTCTTCCAGCGCCTGGACGAGCTCCTGCCCGAGACCGACGACAGCTTCGCCCAGTTCCTGATCGCCTTCGACGCCGGCGCGCCGCGCTTCGAGACCGAAACCACCGTGCGCAGCCGCACCGGCGAGATGATCCCGGTCATGGTCGCCCTGAACTTCCCGTCCGATGCGCAGGGCCTCGACCGCGTCCAGGCCTCGATCGTCGACCTGACCGAGCAGCGGCGCATGCAGGAGCGCCTCGACCGCGCCCGCACCGAGCTGGAGCACGCCCTGCGCGCGGCGACGCTGGGGGTGCTGTCGGCCTCGATCGCCCACGAAGTCAACCAGCCGCTGGCCGCCATCTCCAACGCCGCCGGCGCCGCCCAGCGCTGGCTCGATCGCGAGACCCCCGACCTCGACGAGGCCAAGGAGGCCGTCGCCGACGTCGTCCACGCCGCCGCCCACGCCGCCGAGGTGGTGCGCGGCATCCGCGGCCTGATCGCCCAGACCCCGGCCGATCGCGCTCCGCTGCCCCTCGACGGCCTGCTGGCCGCCTCGGCCGGCTTCGTGCGGCGCGAGATCGCCGAGCACGGCGTCGAACTGATCCTCGACCCGCAGGCCCCCGACACGGTGGTTCACGGCGACCGCGTGGTGCTGCAGCAGGCGCTGGTCAATCTGATGCTCAACGGCGTCCAGGCCATGGCCGCCGTCCCCGCCGAGGCCCGCCGCCTGCACGTCCGCTCGCGCCGCGAAGGCGGCGAGGCCGTGATCGAGATCGCCGACACCGGCCCGGGCTTCCCGCCCGACGCCGCCGACCGCGCCTTCGAGGCCTTCTTCACCACCAAGCCCGGCGGCATGGGCCTGGGCCTGGCCATCTGCAGCTCCGCCGTCGCCGCTCACGACGGCCGCATCGCGGTGCTGGCGCCCACGGCGGGCGAAACCGGCGCCCGCATCGAGATCCGGCTGCCGGCGGTCGCCTGACGGCCGCCATCGATGAGCTCAGCTCATCACCCCATGGAGCGCCGCGCCGCTAATCGCCCCGCCGGCCCGCTGCTAGATTGCCCGACCGTTTTCACCGCTCGGAGCGCTGCGATGCCGGATCGGCGAACCGTGTCGGCCCTTGGCTTCGGCGCCCTGTGCTGGAGCCTGCTGCCGGCGCTCGCGGCCGCATCGCCCCGCCGGGCGTCCTCGAAGGACACAGCCATGATCCTCAAGCGCGCAGGCAGCCAGCCGTCGCAGAAGGGCCCCGCCGACTGGTTCACCGGCCAGGTTCGCCTTGACCCGCTGCACACGGCGCAGGCCCCGGCCCGTGTCTCGGCCGCCAGCGTCACCTTCGAGCCCGGCGCCCGCACGGCCTGGCACACCCATCCGCTGGGCCAGATCCTGGTGGTCACCGCCGGCTGCGGCTGGACCCAGTGCGAGGGCGAGGACATCGTCGAGATCCGCGCCGGCGACGTCGTCGTCTGCCCGCCCGGCCACCGCCACTGGCACGGCGCTGCGCCGACCACCTCGATGACCCACATCGCCATCCAGGAGGCGCTGAACGGCTCGCCGGTGACCTGGATGGAGCACGTGACCGACGCCCAGTACCTGGCCGGTCCGCCCCAAGGTATGACGGCGCCCGGGGCCTAGCCGCCCGCCCGATCCCGTTCCAGGGCCTCGGCCATCCGCACCAGTTCGGCGAACGAGCCGGCGCGCATCTTCTTCATCAGGCTGCCGCGGTGCAGCTTGACGGTGATCTCCTGCAGGCCAAGCTCGCCCGCCACCTGCTTGTTGAGCAGGCCGGCGGTGACCAGCGTCATGACCTGCTGCTCGCGCGGGGTCAGGGCGTCGAAGCGGGCCTTCACCTCGGCGACGTCGCGGGCCAGGGCGCGGCGCTTTCCGTCCTTGGCGAGGGCCGCGGTCACCGCGTCGATCATGTCCTGGTCGCGGAAGGGCTTGGCCAGGAAGTCGACGGCGCCGGCCTTCATCGCCCGCACCGTCATCGGCACGTCGGCATGGCCGGTCATGACGATCACCGGGGCCCGCACGCCGCGCGCGGCCAGGGTCTCCTGAAGGTCGAGGCCGCTCATCTTGGGCATGCGCACGTCCACCAGGATGCAGCACGGCGTGTCGGGCAAGGCGGCGTCGAGCAGCTCTCCGGCCGAGCCGTAGAGCGCCGTGCGCAGGCCCACCGACCGAAACAGCTTGTCCATCGAGCCGCGGAACATCTCGTTGTCGTCGACGACCAGCACGGTCTGCACCGTCTCGTCGATCGCGCTCTCGGCCTTGCCCGGCATAGCCTCTCCCCCATCCACTCGCGGCGCGCCCCCGCGCCTTACGCCCCAGCCTTCACGCCTCGTCGAGCATCCGTCTCAAGGTCGCCTCGATCCGGTCGGGCGCACAGGGCTTTTCGAGAAAATCCCGCGCCCCGGCGGCCATCGCCTGGTCGCGCATGTCCGGAAAGGCGGTGACCACCACCACCGGCAGGTCGGGATGGCTGGCCTGCAGACGGCGCAGCAGGTCGAGGCCCGAAATCTCCGGCATGTGGATGTCGGTGACCACGCAGCCCCAGGCCTCCACGCCCGAGGCCAGGAAGCTGGCCGCCGAGCCGAAGACGCCGACCTCCAGCCCGAACGAGCGGATCAGTCGCGCGAGGCCCGAGCGGACAAGGGCGTCGTCGTCGATGACGGCGATGGTGCGCCGGCGGGACATGGCGTTTCTCTAAGCACGCCCGTTACATGGGCGCTGACCGGGACTGGATTAGACCACCGCCCCGCCCCCCGACACCCATACGCTGGTTTATCCCCCGCTCGCCGGCCCGACCTCGCGGCGCATGACCACCACCACCTCCACCCCGCCCGGACGCTTCGCCAGCGCGTCGCGCAGCATTGCCAGCAGGGTCTCGGGCGAGACGTGCAGGTCGACGATCCGCGCGGTGTCCTCGTAGATCAGGTGGAAGTGCGGCTCGGGCTGCGTGTCGAACACCGGCTCGGCCGTGGTGGTCGGCAGCCGTCCCAAGAGGCCGTGGTCGGCGAAGGCCTCGACCTGGCGGGCGATCTCGGCCGGCGGCAGGGCCAGGCCCGCTTCGGCGGCCAGCTCGGCGATCTCGGGCGCGGTCAGGTGCGTCTCCTCCGACGCGCGCAGCAGCGCCAGCAGGCGCGAAGTCGGGCCGCGGCAAGGCAGGCCCGCGCGACGCAGCTCGTCCTGCAGGACGGCGTCCACGGCATGGGGCATCGTCAGGCGTCCTCCCGGGGGCGAAGGACGGTCACGATCGTTTGCGCGTCGCGACCTCTTTCCTCGCGTCCGTATCCCGCGAGCTTGGCGCAACGGGCCGTGGAAAAGAAGTTTCAAAGATCAATGATCGCGATAGGCTCCAGCTATCGAGAACCGGGAACCGGCGGCATGAACCTGCGCGATCTCCGCTATCTGCTGGCCGTGGCCGAGCACGAGCACTTCGGCCGCGCCGCCCGCGCCTGCGGCGTCAGCCAGCCCACCCTGTCGGTGCAGATCCGCAAGCTGGAAGACCTCTTGGGCGTCGTCCTCTTCGAGCGCGGCGGCAAGACCGCCACCCCCACCGCCGCCTGCCGCCAGCTGCTCGACCACGCCCGTTCGGCGGTGACGGCGGCCGAGGCCGTGCTGGCCACCGCCCGCAGCCTGCGCGATCCGCTGGCCGGCCGCTTCCGCCTCGGGGTCATCCCCACGCTCGCCCCCTACCTGCTGCCGCTGGTGTTCGGCCCGCTGCGCGAGGCCCTGCCCGCGCTGGAGCTCGAGCCCTGGGAAGACCAGACCGCCGCCCTGCTCGAACGTCTGCGGGCCCACGAGCTGGACGCGGTGCTGCTGGCCACCGACGAGACCGCGCCCGACCTGATGGGCGCGCCGCTGTTCGCCGAGCCGTTCCTGGCCGCCCTGCCGCCCGATCATCCGCTGGCCGCGCGCGAGGCCGTGGCCGAGACCGACCTGACCCGCGACATCCTCGTGCTGTCCGAGGGCCACTGCCTGCGCGACCAGGCGCTGGAGGCCTGCGGCCAGACCACCGCGCTCGGCGCCTCGTTGCGCGCCTCCAGCCTGACCACCCTGCTGAACATGGTCGCCGCCGGCTACGGCACCACCCTGATCCCGGGGCTGGCGGCCGGCGCGGCCCAGGACGCCGGCATCGTGCTGCGGCCGCTGTCGACCTGGACCGGCCGCACCATCCGCATCGTCTGGCGCGCCCAGTTCCCCCAGCGCCCCGCCGCCGAGGCCGTGGGCGAGGTCATCGCCCGCCGCCTGCGGGGCTACACCGAGAGCACCGCCGCCGACGCGGCCTGAAGATCGGCCGACGGCGGACGAAACGATCCGGCAGGGTTGGCCGCGTCTATCGAAGCGATAGGAACAATCAATTGTACCAATGGCGGAAAGGGCGCGTTGACTAGGCCCGACGGGGGAAATGGCGAACGCAACAAGCCAACCGGAGGAAGCCGACAATGGATGGGAACGTCGATCCTAAAGCGCAGGGCCAGTGCCCGGTCGGCCATGGCCGCGGGCGAGCAAACCGCGACTGGTGGCCCCAGCATCTCAGCCTCGAAAGCCTGAACCAGCACAATCCGCGCTCCAATCCGCTCGGCGCGTCCTTCAACTACGCCGAGGCCTTCAGGAGCCTCGACCTCAATGCGGTGATCGCCGACCTCCACGCCCTGATGACCGACAGCCAGGACTGGTGGCCCGCCGACTTCGGCCACTATGGCGGTCTCTTCATCCGCCTGGCCTGGCACAGCGCCGGCACCTATCGCACCAGCGACGGCCGCGGCGGCGCGGGCGGCGGCCAGCAACGCTTCGCCCCGCTCAACAGCTGGCCCGACAACGCCAATCTCGACAAGGCCCGCCGCCTGCTGTGGCCGATCAAGCAGAAGTACGGCGCCAAGCTCTCGTGGGCCGACCTCTATGTGCTGGTGGGCAACGTCGCCCTGGAGTCGATGGGCTTCAAGACCTTCGGCTTCGGCGGCGGCCGCGCCGACCAGTGGGAGCCCGAGGAGCTCTACTGGGGTCCCGAAGGCAGCTGGCTGGGCGACGAGCGCTACAGCGGCGAGCGCCAGCTGCACCCGGCCCTGGGCGCGGTGCAGATGGGCCTGATCTACGTCAATCCCGAAGGCCCCAACGGCAATCCCGACCCGAAGGCCGCCGCGCGCGACATCCGCGACACCTTCGCCCGCATGGCCATGAACGACGAAGAGACCGTCGCCCTGATCGCCGGCGGCCACAGCTTCGGCAAGACCCACGGCGCGGGCGACCCGTCCTTCGTCGGCGTCGAGCCCGAGGGCGGCGAGATCGAGGCGCAAGGCCTCGGCTGGTCCAGCAAGCACGGCACGGGGATCGGCGCCGACGCCATCACCGGCGGTCCCGAGGTGATCTGGACCCAGACCCCGACCAAGTGGAGCAACCACTTCTTCGAGAACCTCTTCAAATACGAGTGGGAGCTGCACGAAAGCCCCGCCGGCGCCAAGCAATGGCGAGCCAAGGACGCCCCGGCCGACATCCCCGACGCCTACGACGCTTCGAAGAAGCACGTGCCGCGGATGCTGACCACCGATCTGGCCCTGCGCTTCGACCCCGAATACGAGAAGGTCTCGCGCCGGTTCCTGGAAAACCCCGACCAGTTCGCCGACGCCTTCGCCCGCGCCTGGTTCAAGCTGACCCACCGCGACATGGGTCCCAAGGCCCGCTATCTGGGCCCGCTCGTGCCGGACGAGACCCTGATCTGGCAGGACCCGATCCCCGAGGTCGACCATCCGCTGGTCGACGGCGCCGACATCGCCGAACTCAAGCGCCAGATCCTGGCCTCGGACCTGTCGATCGCGCAGCTGGTCTCAGTCGCCTGGGCTTCGGCCTCGACCTATCGGGGCTCCGACAAGCGCGGCGGGGCCAACGGCGCCCGCATCCGCCTGGCTCCGCAGAAGGACTGGGAGGTCAACGACCCGCCCACCCTGGCCAAGGTCCTGGGCGTGCTGGAAGGCATCAAGGCGAAGTTCGACGCCGCCGGCGACAAGAAGATCTCGCTGGCCGACCTGATCGTGCTGGGCGGCGCGGCGGCCGTCGAGGAGGCCGCCAAGGCGGCCGGCTCGCGCATCACCGTGCCGTTCGTCCCCGGGCGCGCCGACGCCACGGCCGAACAGACCGACGCCGACAGCTTCGATCCGCTGGAGCCGCTGTCCGACGGCTTCCGCAACTATCGCCGCGAGGGGACCCAGTTCATGGCCCCCGAAGAGGCCCTGGTCGACCGCGCCCAGCTGCTGCGGCTCTCGGCGCCGGAAATGACCGTCCTGGTCGGCGGCCTGCGGGTGCTGGGCGCCAACGCCGGCGGCTCCAAGGCCGGGGTGTTCACCGAGCATCCGGGCGCGCTGAGCAACGACTTCTTCGTCAACCTGCTCGACATGGGCACGACCTGGAACCCGACGGCGGTCAACGCCTTCGCCGGGTCGCCCCGGGCCGGCGGCGATCCGCGCTGGACCGCCACCCGCGTCGACCTGATCTTCGGCTCCCACGCCGAGCTTCGGGCGCTGGCCGAGGTCTACGGCTCGTCCGACGCCCAGGACAAGTTCGTCACCGACTTCGTGGCGGCCTGGAACAAGGTCATGAACGCCGACCGGCTGGACCTGAACTAAAGGACGACAGGACGTCGATCCGCGGGGCGCTGGCCGAAAGGCCCGCGCCCCGCTTCATGTCCGCCCGGCCGCGTGCAGAAGTTGACCAGAGCGCGAGGAGATATCCCGGGGCGTCTGGACGTTGCACCACGGCAAAGCTAGACGCCATCCCAGTTGATGTTGCCGGGGGCGTGCATGTTTCAGTTGAATGGTCTCAAGGCGCGGAGCCTGCGCGCGCGCCTGCTCGGTTGCAGCCTGGCGGCCCTGGCCGCGGGCGCGGGAAGCTCGGCCTGGGCGGCCTGCACGCCCACCCTCATCGAGACCGGCGACACCGCCAACTGCACGGGCGCCACCGTCGGCGGCCTGACCGTGCAGAGGTCGAGCCTCGTCAACATCCTCTCCGGCGCCAGCCTGTCTGCGGCCAGCGGCGACCCGGCCGCCTTCCGCGCGATGTCGCAGGCGGGCGCCTCCAACGGCGCGATCGTCAACCTGAACGTTCAGGGCGACATCTCGGGCGGTTCGGTCGACGGCGTGCTGGTCGAAAGCGGCGAGTATCGCCCGGGCTTCTCTTGGCCCTCAACCCGCCTCAACATCATCGTCGGCACGAACGCGACGATCCAGGGCGCGGCCGCCATCCGCCTGCAGGGCACCGCCGGCAATCGCTACGGCCTGGCCGTGGCCCAGCTCGACAACAGCGGCCAGATCCGCTCGACCAGCGGTCCGGCGATCGTCAGCACCGACTCCTCGCTCGAAGGCTTCTTCACGATCACCAACCGCCGGACGGGCTACATCGGCGGCATCCAGGCCGGCGTGCAGCAGCTCAGCAACGCCGGGATCATCGACGGCGGCGCGCTCAGCGCCCTGAGCTCCCCCGCGGCCGTGGCCCAGCTTTATGCGCACAGCGTCCTCTATTCGCTGAACAACGACGTCGGCGCCGAGATCCGCTCCAACAGCACGGCGGCGACCGTCAAGGCTTCGTCCGCGCCGACCATCGTCAACAACGGCCTGATCGCCAACCGCGGCTCGGGCGCGGCGATCGAAGTCGGCTACGGCGTCACCCTGACCAACAGCGCCAGCGGCGTGATCAGCAGCGGCGGCGCCGTGGCCATCCAGTCCGGCGGCCCCAGCGTCACGATCTACAACCGCGGCCTGATCACCGGCTCGATCGTGGTCGGCTCGCGTTCCGACGTCTACGGCATGACGACGATCGACACGCTCGGCGGCCGGATCGTGGGCGACGTGCTGCTGGGCGCTTCCGACGATCTCGTGATCGGGACCTTCGACGCCGCCACCCGCCGGCTGAAGGAGATCTCGGGCCGTGTCGACGGCGGCGGCGGCCTCAACACCCTGCAGTTCACCCTCAACCAGTCGATCGAGTTGACCGACAGCCTGATGGCGGCCGACTACGTCAACTTCCAGACCTACCGCCTGGCCCTGGCGCAGGGGACCGTGCTGACTCTGAACGGCGACACCCCCGCCGGCCTGTCGGTGACCGGCTACGGATCGATCGTGACCAACGGCGCGGTGACCAGCACCGGCACGGCCTTCGCGTCGTACTATTCGCCGGACTACTATTACGGGGGCCTGTCGTTCACCAACAACGGCTCGGTCACCAGCACCGTCGCCCCGCCGGCGCCGGGCTATGTCGGCCCTGCGGCCATCAACCTCGCCTACCTGAGCAGCTTCGTGAACAACGGCTCGATCGTATCGAGCGGCGCCGGCGTTATCGCCGGCCTGACCTCTAACGGAGCCCTGACCAACTACGGCTCGATCAGCGCCGTCGCCACCGCACTCTCGGTCTCGAGCGGCACGCTCCTGAACGAAGGCGAGATCCGCTCCTCCGCGGGCCTGGGCCTCTATGTGTCGCTGGGCGGCGGCACGGTGATGACCAGAACCTCCACGAACAACGGCGTGATCGGCGGCGTCACCGCCGGCGCCCAGGTCTCGTCGATCGTTCTGGCCAACAGCGGAACGATCACCGCCAGCAACGGCTACGGCGTCATTCTCGACAGCTATTCGCGCGTCGACAACCTCGCCGGCGGGGTCATCTCCGGCACCAAGGGCGGGGTTCGCGCCGACTGGGCCAGCATCGTCAGCAACGCGGGCGTCATCAACGGCGACGTCACCTTCTCGGGCGATGGAACCTACATCGACGCCGGCGGCCAGCTGAACGGCTCGCTGACCATGAGCTATCGCGACGACAGGCTGATCACCGACCTGGACCGCCTGAAGGACGGGAAGTTCAGCTTCCTGACCGGCGCCGTGGACGCCGGCGACGGCCTCGACCAGCTGATCCTGCGCACCGCCAAGGACGCCGACGTCACCCTGAGCCTGCCCAAGAGCTTCGAGGCTCTGGGTCTCGAACTTCGCGACGGCGCGGCGGTGAAGGCCGTGGTCTCCTCGCCCCTGACCTCGCAGTTCTCCGTCGCGGGCGACGGTTCGCTGGACCTGACGGCCGACATCACGACCACGACCGGCAGCGCCATCAAGGTCGCCTCGCCCTATGACAGCTCGACCTACAGCGACGTCAGCCTGGTCAGCCGCGGCGCGCTGCGGTTTACGGAAGTCAACTACGACTATACCGGCGGCGCGGCCGTCGACCTGATGTCCAACACCGACTTCGAGAACGCCGGGTCGATCAACGTCGCGCTCTCGCCCCAGCCCTTCTGGCAGACCACGCCGACGGCGATCCGTGGCGGCGACAAGGTGACCAACTCCGGCGTCATCACGCTGGAAGGCGGCGTCGGGGTGAGCAACGCGCTCACCCTGATCAACACCGGCGAGATCCGGCAGGTCGCCGGCGACAAGCTGGCCGTCGGCGTCCTCAATGTCGGCAAGCTCGAAAACAGCGGCGTCATCGAAGTGGCCGGAGCGGCCGTCACCGGCGGCTACTACGCCTCGGCGGTCATCCAGAACGACGGCGTCATCCGCAGCACCGCGGGTACGGCCGTCCAGAGCGGCGGCTACGCCCCCCTCGCCGTCACCAACGGCGCAGACGGCGTGATCGAAGGCAAGACCGGCGCGATCACCGGCGGCTATTACGCCGACAAGATCCGCAACGACGGCAAGATCGTCGGGGCGATCAACCTCGGCTACGGCGACGACCGGATCGAGAACTACGGAACCATCGAGGGCGCGGTCTCGCTCGGCGACGGCAACGACACCTTCGTGCAGTGGGTCGGCGCCACGATGACCGGGATCGTCGACGCCGGCGCCGGCGTCGACACCCTGACCATCGACTCCACCGGCGGCGGCTCGATCGACGGCGCCAACTTCATCAACTTCGAGCGCTACACCCAGATCGGCGAAGGCGAACTGACCTATTCGGGCCGCTTCACCACCGGTCCCATCGCTATCGTGGGCGGCGGCGCCAAGGTGCTGGCCGGAACCAGCGTCTTCACCGCCAGCTCGCTGTCGTTCCTCGGCTCCACCAAGCAGGAACAGATCACCGTCGAAGGCTCGATCTCGGGCGGCGTGTCGCTGGGCGGCGGCGCCGACAGCGTGGTCAATCGCGGCTCCATCGGCGGCTCGGTGCTGCTGGGCGACGGCGACGACACCTACACCGAACGCGCCGGAGCCACCCTGGCGGGCGTGCTGGACGGCGGCGACGGCGTCGACACCTTCCTGCTGGAGCTGGCGGGCGACTATAGCGGCCTGCGCGCCCGCACGGGCTTCGAGCGCCTGGGCGTCAGCGGTACGGGCGTGCTCGGCCTGACCCTCGACCAGAACTGGGACAGCGTCGCCCTCGACGGCGCGGGCGTGAACCTGGCTCTCAACGGCTTCGCCGTCGGCGCGATCCACGGCGGCGACGCCGCCGAAAGCGTCGTGCTGGACGGCGACGTGGCCGAGGTGAAGCTGGGCGGCGGCGCCGACAGCCTGACCCTGGCCTCGGCCGTCATCGCCGGCGTCAAGGACGGCGGCCTGGGCGACGACGTCCTGACCCTGACCGCCGCGGGCCCTGCCCTGCTGACCGGCTCGATCAGCGGCTTCGAACGCATCGACGTGGCGAGCGGCTCGCTGTCGGTCGCCGGCGTGCTCGGCGCCAGCGGCGACAAGATCGCCTTCGGCGACGGCGCCCAGGCCCTGACCGTGCTGTCGGGCGGCGTGCTGAAGGGCGCGATCGACCTGGGGGCCGGCGACGACAGCCTGCACCTGCAGGCCGGCGGTCGTCTGGAGGGCCAGGTGTTCGGCGGCGCGGGCGAGGATCTCGTGCGCATCGACCTGCTCGCCGACCTGACCCTGGACGGCGCCCAGCTGCAGCAGTTCGAGACCCTGCAGGTCACGGGCACGGGCGCGCTGAACTTCACCGGCTCGGCCAAGTTCGACCGCCTGCTGACCTCCAGCCTGACGCTGAACGTCGGCGCCGGCGCGGGCCTGGCGTCGGGATCGGTGCAGATGAGCGGCGACGCCAACCTGGTCACCGTGGCCGGCCAGTTCGCCGGCGCCCTCGACCTGGGCGCGGGCGACGACGTCCTGCGGCTGCTGTCGGGCGCGAACTTCACCGGCGGCGCCAACGGCGGGGCCGGCTACGACCGTCTCGAACTGGCGCTCGGCGGAACCGACGCGGCGCCGGTGGCGCTGGGCTCGACCGCCTTCACCGGCTTCGAGGCGCTCGCCCTGCAGTCGGGCGTCGTCTCGCTGGCGGGCGACTACGGCTTCGACAGCATCACCGTGTCGGGCGGACGCCTGATCGGCCTGGCCGGCTCGCGCCTGTCGGCCGCCAACATCCTTGTGCAGAGCGGCGCGACCTTCGGCTCGGCCGGCGCGGTCGTTGGCAACCTGACCGTCAACGGCGTGCTCAGCCCCGGCGCCTCGCCCGGCACGATGACGCTCACCGGCAATTTGGCCATGACCAGCGGCTCGTCGGCGGTGTTCGAACTGGGCGCGACCAGCGACAGGCTGGACGTCTCGGGCGCGGTCTCGATCGCCTCGAACACCACGCTGAAGCTGGTTGGCGAGCGCGTGCTGGCGCCGGGCCGCACCCTGGACCTGATCACAGCCGGCGGCGGCATCAGCGGCCGCTTCACCACCGTCGAGGGCGCGCAGGCGCTGAGCGTCCACCTGCGCCAGAGCTCCGATCGCCTGCAAGCGGTCGGCCTGTTCACCAACGACCAGACCTTGCCCCGCCAGGCCGCCGACGTGGTCGGCGCGTTCAACGCCGCGATCGTGGCCAACACGGCCAGCGCCACGCTGACCGCGGCCATGCCGACCCTGACCCTGGCCTCCACCGGCCGCAGCGACGCCGCCGCCCTGATCCGCGTCACCCCGCAGGCCTACGCCTCGGCCCTGCAGCTGGGAACCGAGAACGGCCTGACGATCGTCGACGCCGCCCGCGCCCAGTCGGCGTCGGCGCCCGAGACCGCCGGCCTGTTCGGCTTCGGCCAGGCCATGCTCAACCGTCGCACCCTGGACGGCGACGCCGCCGAGGGCGTGGCCGGCGGCAAGGTCGACGGCGCCGGCGTGCTGGCCGGCGTCGGCTACGGCGCCCGCCAGGCCTGGGCCGGCGGCTTCGTCGGCTATCTCGACGGCCGCGAGCGCCTGGGCGGCCTGGACGCCCGCACCGAGACCCGCAGCTTCGTGGCCGGCGTCCAGGGCGGCCTCGCCTTCGGCGACTTCGCCCTGGGCGGCGTGCTGGCCCACGACAGCGCCGAGGCCGACACCCGCCGCGCCCTGCCGGGCGGCGTCGCGGCCCGCGCCGAGGACTACAAGCTCAAGACCTGGTCGGCCGACCTCAACCTGACCTACGCCGCCGCCCTGAACGGCGACTGGCTGCTGGCGCCCAGCGTCGGCGTCAGCTGGATCCAGGCTCAGCGCGCGGCGGTCAGCGAGACCGGCGGCGGGGCCTTCGCCCTGGCGGTGAACAAGGAGCGCCTCTCCAGCCTGTTCGTCGACGCCCAGGTCACCCTGGTCGGCGGCCAGGCGGCGGACGCGCGCCTGCGCCCCTACGCCTCGATCGGCCTGCGCGGCCTCGTCGACGGCGACGGCGTCAGCTCGACGGCCAGCCTCGGCGGCGTGCAGCTGCGCGCGGCCGGCGTCGCCCGCGCCGACACCCTGGCCACAGCCGGGGCGGGCGTCAGCTACCAGGTCAAGCCGAACGTCTCGGTCTCGGCGCGCTACGCCGGCGAGTTCGGCGACGGCGGCCGCCAGTCGGCCCTGTTTGGCGTGCAGTGGGCCTTCTGACCGGCCCGACAGCTAGAGAGACCTTCAGCCGCCGGCGCTTCCGCGTCGGCGGCTTTTCTCTTTGCGGGCCTCGGCGTCGTCGTCGTCGCCGACCTTCTCCTCGACCGCGGCCGAGAAGCGCTGATAGGCGCCCAGCCCCACCAGGACCAGCACCGCCGCCACCAGCAGCATCGTCGGATAGACCAGCTGGGTGACGTCCGTGCGGGCGGTCTTGAACACCACCACCAGCGCCTCGAGAAACAGGGCGATGACGATGGTCGACAGGAACTTGGTCAGGCTGCGCCGGGCCTCGGCCGCGCTGCGTTTTTCCTCGCCGCGCCGCACCTCGTCCTCGAACAGGTACTTGGCCACGTCGAACACGGCGATCGCCACGATGATGTAGCCCAGTACGTCCAGCACCGCCTCGGCGCCCGACTGGTCGGGATTGCGCAGGCCGGCGAGCGCCTCGTTGATCCCCAGGGCCACCAGGCTCATGGCCGCCAGCAGCAGCAACAGGCTGGCGGCGGCGAAGATGGCGCGGGTCACGTAGGTCATGGCGGGCTCCGGGAGAACCGGCCCAAGCGGGGCCGGCCGCGAAGCTTCAACGCCCGCTGGAGACGTCCGGTTCGCCGCCGCCCGACGCCCCGGCCGGCAAGGTCAGGCGATAGACCAGGATCACGCTGTCGTTGTCGCCCTCGCCCGTCCCCTTGTCGTTCTTCAGCCCGGCGTCGAAGGACTGGGCGTTGACCCGGCCGTCGGCGGTGGCGAAGTCGTTGTCGTTGCCGACCAGCAGGAAGACGTCGTTCGGCGCGGCCGGGTCCATGACCGGGGCCAGGGCCATGGCCTCCCACTTTTCCGACAGGCTGAAGCGGTCGGACGGCGCGACCCGCAGGTTCATGCCGAACTTCGCCAGCTGGACCGGATTGAGCAGGTTCACCAGCTCGGCCTGGACGGCGGGATTCAGGCCGGCGATCGGCGCGCCGTCCTTGGCGACCGGCCTGGCGGCCTGTTCGTAGGGGGTGCCCGCCAGGTTGGTCGCGCCGTCGGTGTCGACCAGCAGCACGCTCTTGAACACCGGCGCATTGGTCGAACCCTTGCCCCGGCCATTGCCGTCGCGGGCCAGCACCAGGAACTGGTGGTCGTTCAGCGCCAGCATCTCCGACTGCGCGGCGGTGGCGTCGGCCGCCTGGCCGTCGCCCGCTTCGCGCACCACGGGCAGCTGCAGCAGGTAGTGGCCGATCGGCGCGGCGGGCGTGCGGGTCTGGCTGATGTCGTAGACCAGGATGCGGGTGACGCTGCGCGTGGCCGCGTCCTTGCCGGCCGTGTCCTGCACCGTTGCGCTCTGCAGGATGGTCACCAGCCGCTTGCCGTCGGGCGTCACCGCCACGGCCTCCAACCCCTGGTTGTTGCGCCGCCCCGTGTCGGGCGCGCGCTCGGCGGTGAAGTCGAGCTGGCCTTCCTCGTGCATCGGCAGCAGGGCCGGCGGCGCCTGGATCGCGCCGATCTGGCGTCCGGTCGCGTCGAACAGGTAGATCCCGGCCGCATATTCGTCGGACACGTAGAAGGCGCCGTCGGGCAGATAGGCCACGGCCTCGGAATCCAGGCTGATCCGCCCCGCGCCCTCGCCGCCGGCCGGCGAGGGATAGCGCACGCCCCGCCGGCTCAGCACGTTGCCGCCGGGGTCCTTGCCGGTGAACGGCTGGTTGGTCTCGTCGCGCAGCACCAGGCCGCCGGTCGGGGTGATCGTCAGCTTGCCGTCGGCCAGGGTCAGGCGATGCGCATGCAGCCGGTTGGCGTAGTCGACCGTGCCGGCCACCGAGCCGACGCCGTTGGGGCCCCGGTCGGGCAGGGTCGTCAGTTCGCCTTCGTAGGTCCCGTCGGGCAGCCGCCGCCACGACCGCAGGGCCATGCCGGAGAACGAGCCCAGGGTGTCGCCCTTGAAGTCGCGCGTGGCCGCGTCCAGGCGCCCCACGCCGACCAGGCCGTGGTTGACGAAGGTCTGGCCCTGGAAGGTCACGGTCTCGTCGCCGCCCGCCTGGCTCCAGTGCTTGACCAGATGCGGCTGCGCCTGGGCTGAGGCGCCCAGGGCCAGGACCGCGACGGCGAGGACGGGCAGGATCGAACGGCGCATCGGGATGTCCTTGAACGCAGATCGGCGGACGGCCGCCGGCCGCCCGCCCATGCGAGGTTTGGGTCGGGCGACGCCGCCCTAGAAGTCGAAGCCGATCGTGGCGAAGACCTGCCGCGGCGCCGACGAGTGGAACACCAGGATCGAGCCCGCCGCGTCGTCCGGCGCGAACACGCTGCTGTCGAAGTTCGAGGCGTAGCGCTTGTCGGTCAGGTTGGTGACGTTCAGCGAGGCCTTGGCGCCCTTCATGAAGCCGACCTCGCCGAAGGCGTAGCTGACGCCCAGGTCGAAGGTTGTGTAGCCGCCGAAGCTCTGGTCGTTGGTGTAGGTGTAGTAGCGGCGCCCCGTGTACTTGCCCTGCAGCGAGGCCGAGAACGGACCGCGCTTGAGGCTGACCACGCTGGCGAACATCTCTTTGGGCGTGTCGACCTGCTGCTTGCCGGCCGTCTTCTTGATCACGCAGGTCGCGCCCGAGCACCAGTTGAGGTCCTCGTCATAGGTCGACTTGTTGTACGAGGCCGAGTTGTACCAGTTCAGCCACGACAGCGGCTTCCACAGCACGCCCACCTCGGCGCCCTTGCTGGTCACGCTGCCGGCGTTGTGGAAGGAGTTGCCGCAGCCGGGGTTCTGCTGCTGGTTGGTCGGGCACGGGTTGTACTGCAGCAGGCGGTTGTCGAAATCGACCTCGTAGGCCGACACCGACACCTGCAGCGTCTCGCCCACATAGCGGTAGCCGGCGTCGAAGCTCTTGGAGGTCTCGGGCTTCAGGTACTTGCCCTGGGCGTCCCAGACGGCCTGCGACACCGACTGCGGGCCCAGTTTGAAGCCGCCCTGGAACATGGCCATGTTCTCGGCGTAGCTGGCGAACACCTCGTGGCCGGGGGCGATGCGCCAGCGCGCGCCGGCTTCCGGCAGGAAGCTGTCCGACGCCTTCAGCGAGCCGCTGGCGAACTGGGTCGAGGCGGCGGCCGGGGCCTTGGCGATACCCGGTAAGGCCGTGGCGGTCGACTTGGCGTTGGTGCTCTTGAAGCCGAAGTCGATGCTCAGCGCGTCGTCCAGCAGGGTGATGGTGTCCTGCACGTAGAACTGCTGGGTGGTCCAGTCGGTCTTCTGCACCCATTGGGCGGTGTCGGGACGCCCCTTCAGGTACTGCGCCAGGCTGAACGGACCAGTGACGTTGGTCCAGATGTAGCGGGCGGCGCTGCTGGTGTTCTGCTCCAGCCACAGGCCGGCCTGCAGGTGGTTGAAGCCGTGCGTCCAGGCCACGCTGGCGATCACGCCGTCGCGGTCGATGGTGTAGCGGGTGTCGCGGATCTGCACCGGCAGGTCGTCGGCCGTCGACGCCGTGCCCTGGTTCGACAGGCCGGTGATGAAGTTGTTCCCCGCGCCCTTGTTCTCGTGCTTGTAGACCTGACCGTGGACCTTGAGGCTGTCGGTGACGTCGAAATCGGCCGCGATGTAAAAGAGGTCGTCGTTGCGCAGGATCTGGCCGTTGGTGAAGGTCACGTCCGACAGCTTTTCCGGCGCCGTCGAGGTCACGCACTTGGAGGCCAGCGAGGCCACCGAGCAGGCCGCGCGGGCGACATAGGCGTCCCAGTTGGGCGCATAGCCGCCCCAGTCCCAGCCCAGGCGGTTCAACATGTCCTTCGACAGATAGGCGTCGTCGGCCTGGTTGGTGCGCGAGAGGTCGGCGAAGGCCGTCACCTGGCCGCGCTCGCCCTTGTAGGTCAGCTTGCCGTTGAACTGCTTGCCGGTCGACTTGTTGTAGACGGGCTGGTTCACGAACAGGTCCTGCTCGCTGTACTGGCCCGACAGATAGGCCGACCACCCGTTGTGCTCGCCGGTGTCGAAGCGGGCGAAGGTGCGCAGGGTGTCCTCGCTGCCGAAGCTCTGGCTGATCGACAGGCCCATGGCCTTCTTCGGATCGCTGGAGCTGTAGATCAGCGCGCCGCCCAGATTGCTGGTCGACGGGATCGACAGGCCGGCGATGCCGGTCGCCAGGTCGGCGCGTCCCAGGTTCTCGGAGATCAGCGCGCGGCTGATCGTCAGGCCGTTGTAGTTGTTGTAGGCGCCGTCGCCGAGCGGCATGCCGTCCAGCGTGTAGCCCAGGTGGGTGGTGTTGAAGCCGCGCACCTGCAGCGACAGCGACTGCTCGTTGACGCCCAGGGCGTCGATCGACTGGGCCATCACGCCGGGCAGGAAGTTCAGCGCCTTCTGCACGCTCGTGCCCGGCGGCAGCACCTCCAGGCTGGCCGGCGTCAGGGTCGAGACCGAGCGGGTCTGGCCGCTGCCGACCACGACCACGCCCTCGATCTCGCCGCCATCGGCGGTGGCGACGGGCGCATCGGCGGCAGGGGCGTCGGCGGCCTGGGCCTGGCTGGCGAGCATGAGGCAGGCGGCGATCGCCGCGGCGCTGGCGGTCCTGAGCAGCATTCGGATATCCCCCGATATCGGAAGCGCCGCGGGGTACTGGTCTCGACGGCGCCGGTTGTTTTCAGCGCCGCGTCTATTTCACAGGTTGATGACACTTTTTCCGCAACAGCATTGGCTGCGCGGTGGACAACAGTCACCCGCGGGCGACTGGAGGATTTCGGCCCGACAACTTCGCGGCCGCCGCCAACGAAAAAGGGAGTGCCCTTGCGGACGCTCCCCTTCCCGTTCGGCCTTGCGAAAAGGCGCGAGGCTTACTTGCCGGCCTTGGTGGCGGCGACGTAGTCGTCGACCACGCGGTCCAGCACGGTCAGCGGGGTCATGCCCGACAGCAGGCCCGCGTCGTGGAACTTCTTGATGTCGAACTTCTTGCCCAGAGCCTTCTTGGCGCGCTCGCGGGCGCGCAGCCAGGTGATCTTGCCCAGCATGTACGAGCAGGCCTGGCCCGGCCACACGACATAGCGTTCGATCTCGGTGATCGTGCCGCTTTCCTCGTCGCCCATGGTCTCGGCCATGTACTTGACGGCCTGTTCGCGGGTCCACTTCTTGTAGTGCATGCCGCTGTCGACCACGAGGCGCACGGCGCGGAACAGGGCGTCGTGCAGCATGCCGATGTGGCCGCGCGGGTCGCTCTTGTAGATGCCCATCTCGACGGCCAGCTCTTCGGAATAGAGCGCCCAGCCCTCGGCGTAGCCCGAGAAGCCGATGACCTTGCGGATCAGCGGCAGGCCTTGCGCCTCGTTCGACAGCGACAGCTGCAGGTGGTGGCCCGGGACGCCTTCGTGCACCGTTAGCGTGGTCAGGGTGTACTTGGCCTGCTCGGCCGTATCACGCAGGTTGATCCAGTAGATCCCCGGGCGCTTGCCGTCGAGCGAGGGCGAGTTGTAGTAGCCGCCCGGCGCGCCGGCCTCGATGGCCTTGGGCACGCGGCGGATTTCCAACGGGGCCTTGGGCAGCTGGCCGAAATAGGCCGGCAGCTGCTTTTCGATCCACTTGGCCTTGGTGTTCAGGTCAGCGATCAGCTGTTCCTTGGCCGGGTCGGTGTTCTCGTAGATGTCCTTGCCGAGCTCGGCCATGCGCTCGCCGACCGTGCCCTTGCTCATGCCGATCGACTTGAACAGCTTGTCGGCTTCGGCCGAGATCGACTTCACTAGGTCCAGGCCCAGCTGGTGGATCTCTTCGGGACCCATGGTCGAGGTCGTGTAGTTCTTCAGCGACACGGCGTAGTAGTCGCCGCCGTCCTTCAGGCGCCACACGCCGGCGTCGTGGTTGGCCTTCGGGCGCACGCTTTCCAGCAGCGCGATCTGGCGCTTCAGGGCCGGCAGCACCGAGTTCTCGTAGACCTTGCTGGCTTCGGCGGCCCAGTCGCCGGCGATGTTCTTTTCCTTGGTCCGGCGGGCGATCGACTTGACCAGGGTGGTCTCGGCCGTCGGGGTGTCGGCGAAGGCCTTCATCTGCACGAGAGCCTTGTCGATGATGAAGTCGGGCGGGATCACGCCGTCGGCGTAGTCACGCTTGGCGATCAGGGTCTCCTGATCCATCAGGCGCGCGAAGCCTTCCATGCGCTGGAGGTAGGCGTCGGCGTCGGCCTTGGTCTCGATGCTGTGCTGGGTGTCGAGGAAGTCGGGCATCTGCTGATAGCTGCCCGTCAGCTGGCTCAGCACGTAGGGCGCGCCCGAACCGCCGCCGGCGTAGGTGAACTTGCGGTTGCCCTCGTCCTGCACCGCCAGGGTGAACTCGACGGTGTCGTAGTTGACGGCGTCCATGCCGGTCAGCTGCTTGCGGTCGATGCTGCGCAGTTCGGCCAGCTGGGCGGTCGTCTGGGCCGCGCCGGCGGCGATCGCCTCGAACGAGCGGTCGCTCAGCAGGCCCTTGGTCCAGGCCAGGTCGTCCTTGTCGAGACCCAGGCCCGTGGTCAGCTCCGGCGCCTGGCGCATCAGCTTAGCCATGGCCGTGTCGAAGAACGCGTTCATCTTGGCGGCTTCGCCAGAGGCCGAGGCGGCGGCCGGCTGGGCGAAGCCCAGCGACGGGGCGGCGGCGGCCAGGCCCGCGGCCACGGTCGACAGCAGGAGTTCGCGGCGGTTTTGCAAGAGAAAGTCCCCTTCCCTTGAGCCCTCCCCCTCCGGTCGGGCCCTGACATGAATTCCGGCGCGTTGGTCCGCGCCGGAAAGGCTGGGGCGAAGGCGTAAATGCCCCTGGCGGGCGGGGCAACCGGGGACGGATTAATTCCGTGTCATTCGACCGTGGAAAAATCCGCCCCGCCTCTTTGAGGCGCTAGCGGGCGCCCCTCAGCGAGCGCCCTTGTACAAGCGCCAGGCGGCCGCGCCGATCTGGCAGGCGAAGGTGATCCCGGCGACCAGCATCGTCACGTGGAAGCCCAGTTCGATCACATGCTCCAGGCCGGCCACGTCGGCGCCCGAGGCGGTCACCGGCTCCAGGGTGAACAGCGGCAGCGACTTCCACATCACCGTGGTCAGGGCCATGCCGCCGGCGCCCACGGCCAGTTCGAAGGCCGCCCGCAGCCGCACCCGGCCCGGCTGGACCAGCGTGACCAGCGCCGAGACCAGCTGCACCGCCGACCAGGCCAGGATCGGCCAGAACAGGGTCTGCCAGACCGCCGACGGCTTCAACACCACCTCGCCCTTCACGGTCAGGTCGCCCAGGTCCACCTTCCACACGCCCGTCCACCACAGGATGAACAGCGCCACCACGACCATCTCGAACACCGCGTTGAAGCGCGTTTCGAACAGGCCCTTCTTCTTGCTCGGCACGGGCAGTTCGCTGACCTTCCACTCGGTCAGGCCGGTCAGCGGCACCCAGCCGCGCTCGATGCCGGCCGCCACCAGGGTGACCAGGCCCGCCAGCATCAGGGCCGAACTCGGGAAGTGGTCGAAGGCGGCGTTGGCCAGCAGCCGGGCGGGATCGCCGTTGCCCAGGAAGATGGCGGCCAGGGCCGGGATCACCGAGATCGCCGCCGCGACCGCCAGGGCGATCTTCAGGGCGAACACGTAGAACGGATAGAGCGTCGGGCCGATCAGGCTCTGCTGGGGGCCGTAGCGCCCGGCCACGGCCAGCGGATGGCCGAAGTCCTTCAGCACGGCCTCGCGCTCCTTGTCGGTCAGCGGACGGCCCAGGGCCTCCTCCTTCTCCTCGATGCGGTTGAGCAGCAGGTCGCGCAGTTCGGCGACGATGTCCTCGCGCTGGGCCTTGGGCAGCAGGGCGGCGACGGCGGCGAGATAGCGGTCGAGCAGGTCCATGATCCAGTCCCCTCAGATCAGATTTTGCAGGGTGTCGTTGATGGCGCGCCACTCGGCGGCCAGGCGTTCGAGGACGGTCTCGCCCTCGGTGGAGAGGCGGTAGAAGCGCTTCTTGCGCTTCTCCTCCTCGCGCCATTCGGAAGTCAGCAGGCCCTGGCCCTCGAGCCGGCGCAGCATCGGGTAGAGCGCGCCTTCGTCGATCTCCAGGCCCACCTCCGCCAGGGCCTGGCGCAGGCTGTAGCCGTAGCGCTCGACCTTCAGCTGGGCGAGCACGGCCAGGATCAGCGTCCCGCGACGCAGTTCCTGGCGGAGGGATTCGAAGATGTCCGTGTCTGTCGGCATTGGCGTGCCCGGTTTTGGTGTGCGTCACATGGTGTGCAGCACATAGTGTGCGATACACACTGTGTGTCACACAGTAAGTGCGCGGGTCAACCGCCGTTCTCTGAATTGTTGGTAATGTGCGAAGGGGCTCGGCCCGCCGTGCGCGGCTAGAACTCGCGCGTGAACCCGAACTCCACCCGCCGCCGGGTGAAGCTGTTCAGGGCGATCGTCGAGTCGTTGCGCGCCATCGACAGCGCCACGAACGGAAAGGCGCTCCTGAACGACCAGTCGCGCTTGGAGAGCCGCGCCGACACGCCGTACTCGGTATCGACCCGGCGGCGCCCGAACGCCGGCGCGACGCCCTCGAACCGTCGCCGCAGCACGTAGGGCTCCACATAGGCCAGGGTCGCCAGGGGCAGCGCGTACAGCCGGCCGGCCGCCGCATAGGCCTGGTTGTAGCTCTGCGGCTCGTAGCGCGCGCGGCGGACGGCCAGGGCGCTGCTGGCCCGCCACAGCGAGGTCGGCCCCAGATAGCGGGTGCGCGCCAGCTCCAGCCCGTAGGCCTGGCCGTCGCCGCCGTCGTCGATGCGGGCGTCGATCGCGTCGGCGCGCGCCGCGCCCAGCCAGCGGACGCTGTCGCGCGTCGACAGCTCGCCCTCGAACCGCACGCCCTGGCTGGCCTCGAACAGCGAGCCGCCGTACCAGCGGCGGCTGACCACCGTCTGCACGGCGAACTGGGCGCGCGGCGACAGGGTCCATTCCGGCCCGGCCCGCAGCGACAGGAAGAGATCGTCGACGTCCTGGCCCGGCGCGTCGAGCGCCGCCCCGACCAGGCTGGCGCGCAGGGCCCGGCGGGCGTCGAACCGCCAGCGCCGCTCCACCCCGCCCTGGGCCGAAAGACTGACGCCGCTGCGCCGGCGGGCCTTGTCGTCCAGCTCGAACGGCAGGCCGAACAGCTCCACCCGCGAGGCGTCGGTGGCGCCGTTGACGTTGCTGTCGGGCGCGACCGAGGCCCCGGCCCAGAAGCGCCAGCGCCGGCGCTGCTGGATCTGCTCCAGCCGGGCCGCCGCAACCCGGGCCCGGCCCATGTCCAGCGCGCCCGCCAGGGCCAGGCGATAGGCCAGGGCGGCGGCGGTGTCGCGCCCGGCGGCGAAATGCAGTTCGGCGACCTGGAAGCGCGCCAGGGCGTCGCCCGCCTCGCGGGTCAGGTGCGCCTCCAGAAGGTCCAGGGCCTCGCCCTCGCGCCCTGTCAGGGCCATCAGCTGGGCGCGCAGCCGCACGACGTCGGCCCGCGCCATCAGGTCCGGGCGCGTGTCGATCAGCGCCAGGGCGCCGGCATGGTCGCCATCGCGGATGAACAGCTGCAGCGCCGTCGCGAAGGCCTGGTCGCCCGAAAGCGTGACGACGCCGCCGCCGCGCGCCTCCGTCGGCGGCGGAGCATCCGCGGCCTGCGCGCGCGCCAGTCCAGGCGCCGAGACCAGCGCGGCGGCCAGGGCGGCGCAGGCCGCCCGGCCGCCCGGCCTCAAGGCTTGCGGCCCAGCACCGCCGCGCCCTGCATCCAGGCCTGGCTGGTCGACATGCTCAGCCCGTAGGTCAGGCCGACCTCGTTGGCGGCGGGCCCGAAGAACGCCCCCTGCACGGTCCCGGTCAGCCCCGGACCGCCGAAGGCCGCGGCCGTGGCCGTGCCGGTGAAGTTCGCCGTCCCGGCCGTGATCGAGCCCGAGAAGGTGAAGTTCATGTCGTTGGCCAGCGTCGAGTTGGTGCCCGTCAGGCTGGTGGTCTTGAAGTTCGAGGTCGAGCCCGTCAACGCGCCCGAGGCGAAGTTGGCGGTCATCTCGATGTCGCTGGTCGTGCCCCAGAGGTTGTCGGAGAAGGTCGAGATCACCCCGCGCGTCTGGCCCTCGAAGCGGGCCGTGCCGGTGGTCGGCATGCTCTCGCGCGGCGTCTGCACCCCGACCGTCAGGAACGCCAGCTGCGCCTGCGTGGCGCTGACGTCGCGCTCGAACGAGACCATCTGCACGTGGTCGAGGCTATTGGCGAAGACGTTGCTGATGTCCATCACGTAGAACGCCTCGCCCAGCCCGCCCACGGTCTGGACCGAGCGGCGATAGGTGCCGAACTTGTCGCTCGCCGGGGTCAGGTTGGTGAAGCTGCGCTCGTAGCCGTCGGGGCCGTAGCGCACGGTGTAGCGGTCGTCGGCCGTGCTGGCGGTGCCCTGGCTGTCATAGACCACCGAAATGCCCGAGGCGGCGTTGTCGAGCTGGCGGACGAAGCCGGTCGTTCCGCCGGCCTTCACCGACATCGACGGGCCGATCCACACCACGGCGCTGGCGCTCGATCCGGCCGGCGGCGGCGCTGGGGTCGGCAGAGGCGGCGGGGTGGGCGCCGTCGGGGCCGGGGGCGGGGTCGTGACGCTGGTGCTCGGACCGCCTCCGCCGCCACCGCCGCCGCACGCGGCCACGCTGCCCGCCATCAACAGGACGGCGGCCGACACCAGGATCCGATCGCGCACTAGAAATCCCCCAGAGACTAACGCTATGCGCGCAGTTAGCTCCACCGTTGGCGAACCGCAAGCGGCAAGCCTCGCCCCGACGGGAAAATCGCCCGGCGACGCCCGCGTCGCGCTCAGATGATCCCGCCGTTGGCGCGCAGGGTCTGGCCGTTGATCCAGGCCCCGTCGGGACCCGCCAGGAACGAGACGACGGCGGCGATGTCCTCCGGCGTCCCCAGCCGCTCCAGCGGCGCGGCCTTGGCCAGGCGCTCGACCAGCTCGACCGGCTTGCCGTCGAAGAACAGCGGCGTCGCCGTCGGCCCCGGCGCCACGGCGTTGACGGTGATGTCGCGGCCACGCAGCTCCTTGGCCAGCACGCTGGTCAGGGCCTCGACGGCCGCCTTGGCCGCCGCATAGGGGCCGTAGGTCGGCTGCAGCAGCCCCACCACGCTGGACGAGACGTTGACGATCCGCCCGCCCGCCGCCATCCGCCGCGCCGCCTCGCGCAGGGTGTTGAAGGTTCCCGTCAGGTTCACCGCGATCATCCGCGCAAACAGCGCGTCGTCGGCCTGGGCGACGGTCGCCAGTTCCATGACCCCGGCGTTGTTGACCAGCACGTCCACCCCGCCGAAGGCCGCCTCGGCAGCGTCGAACATCGCCGCCACGGCCGCCGGATCGGCGATGTCGGCCTGATGCGCCAAGGCGCGCCCGCCGGCCGCCTCGATCTCGGCGACGACCGCGTGCGCCGCCGCCGCCCGGCCCGCATAGTTGACGATGACGACGAAGCCGTCCGCCGCCAGCCGCCGCGCCGTCGCCGCCCCGATGCCGCCCGAGGCGCCGGTCACCAGCGCCGTCCTGCCGTTGTTCCCAGCGTCGCTGCCTTGGGTCATGTCCTGGTCCTCCGGTCGACACCACGCCGACGGACGGACCATGCGCCTTCGCGCCGATTGAATAATTCAGGCGATCAAGTCATCACTATTCGCACAGCCGAATAATGGAAGCCGCCCATGGACCGCTTCGAGGCCATGCGTCTCTTCGCCCGCGTCGTCGAGCGCCGCAGCTTCACCAAGGCCGCCGGCGATCTCGCCCTGCCCCGCTCCACCGCCACCGAGGCCGTGCAGCAGCTCGAGGCGCGTCTGGGCGTGCGCCTCCTGCAGCGCACCACCCGCAGCGTCGCCCCCACCCTCGACGGCGAGGCCTATTACCGCCGCTGCCTGCAGCTGCTGGACCAGCTCGACGAGACCGAGAACGCCTTCCGCCGCGCCAGCCCGCGCGGCGAGCTGCGGGTCGACGTCCAGGGCGCCCTGGCCCGCCGCTTCCTGCTGCCGGGCCTGCCGGAGTTCCTGGCGACCTATCCCGAGCTTCGCCTGCGCATGACCGAGGGCGACCGGCTGGTCGATCTGGTGGCCGAGGGCGTCGACTGCGTGCTGCGCCTGGGAACGCCCGCCGACAGCGCGCCCTCGAGCAGCGGGATGGCCGCCCGCCGCGTGGCCCTGCTGCCCGAGGTCACCTGCGCCGCCCCCGCCTATATCGAGCGCCACGGCGCGCCGCAGACCCCAGACGACCTCTCCCACCACCACATGATCGGTTTCGCCCGCCCCGACGGCGGCTGGCACCCGCTGGAAGTCACCGACGGCGCCGCCGCCGTCCGCCAGATCCAGGTCTCCGCCGCGGTCGTGGTCTCCAGCGCCGAAAGCTCCCTGGCCATGGGCCTCCTGGGCCTGGGCCTCATCCAGGTCCCCCGCTACCGCGCCGAAGAGCACCTAGCCTCCGGCGCCCTCGTCGAAGTGCTGACCGCCCACCCGCCGACCCCGACCCCCGTGAACCTCCTCTGGCCCCGCGACCGCCAGCTCTCGGCCCGCACCCGGGTGTTCATCGACTGGGCGGCGGCGCGACTGGCGGGGGCGGGGTGAGAAACCATCGAGGGTTGAGACCTTGCGCGTGCTGGCGGCGGCGAGCCCGCCATTTCAAGCTTTGCCACAGGGAGTCTAATGCTACGCTAGACGCAACCATGAAGGGTGGCTGGCGAGATGAGCAGAGCGCTGAACGTCGTCGTACAGGCCGCACAGGATGTGCAGTCGGGACTTTCAATTTCGGATTTCGCGGACATCGCCACCGCAGCCGGCATCTTCGTGGCGCTGGTTTCGACGCTGCTCGCGTTCCGCACCTATGACGACGCGCAGGCTGCAGCGAGGCGAGCGCATATGCACGCCCTCTTCGGGGATTACCTGAAGCTCGTCTATGAACGCGAGCTGGACGCCGGCAAGGCGGCTTCGGGGAAGAGCTTTTCGACGATCAAGCTCTACACGATGGAGGAGATCTTCGAATGGATCCAGCTCGAGACCAGACTGGCCGGACCGCAATGGTTCCGGTTATGGCGCGCGGACCAAAAGCGTCTGGATTATATAGAGTGCTGGCGCCGGACCCTGCTGGTTCATCTGTCGCAGGATCCAGGCGCCTTGGCGAGTAATATCAAGGACAACCGAGCATGCTATAGCCGGACATTCCTGGATTTCGCGTCGCTCAGCCCAGAACTGTCCAAGGCATTAGCCGCGGTCAGCCCCTGACCTTCTGGGCCACGGAAGCGGCCTTTTTCACCTTGTCGGGGGTCAGGAACACATTGTTCTTGATCGGCGAAATGAGCTGGTGGCGGACGCCTGCTTCCTCATTGTCGCCCTGCTCGAGCTTCTTGGGGTCAGGATATTTCATATGTTGTCCTTTACCTCATTGAGTGAATGAACGCATCAGCGGCGATTTCGTCGAACTCAAAAACGCACAGGGAACCGTCCGGGCCGCAATCCTCGATTTCGCATCGCCGCATTCCGATGCGCTCGTAAAAGCCTTCAGCCGAGCCGAGCGCATGTAGGTTCACGCGACCGGCAAATCCAGCCTCAAGGCTTTCCGTCACGGCAACATAGATCAAAAGCTTTCCGACGTTCTTAAATTCGGGGTAACCCTTGACCAGGTCCTTGCGGTTCCAAGGCGCCACCTCGAGATACTCAACATACAGGACTTGCTCATCTTTTCCCAACCGGGACCCCTCCGGCCAGGACAGCAAGACCAACCCGTGCGACCTATTGTCCGAGACGACCGAGATCACCTTCCAGCCGGCTCGTTCGGAGACGAACGTGGCCTTCTTGGGCCAGCGCCAGCTGGACGTGCTCCCGCGCCCAATTCCCAGGTCGTCGACGAAGGCCTTCCATTGACTTTCCCAACTATCGAGATGCGCTTCCGATGGATCGGCCACCAATTCGTAGCCGAGCGTAGAACCCTCAATCAAAATTCTCTCCGGTCGTTCGGCCCCAAACGGCCTTCTTTGAATGTTGTTCAGGCAGGATCGCCACTACGCGACCGCCCGGTTTAGGCGGGCGCGACGACGCCGATACGCCGCCACTGGCCGACAAGATTTTCTATGTCGCGCACCGCTGTCTTGACGACGAGCTGCTGCCCTGCCCGACGCTCGGGATCACGGTGTGGCCGCAAGATCCGCTGCAGGCTCCGCGACACCCGACGATGGGTGTCGTCGAAGATCCGAAGCTCGGAGTGGACAGCGACTCCATTGGCGTTGTTGCCCTCCACGAAGCGCAGGTAGCTCAACCAGATGAAGACGTTGCGGATCGACGCCGCCGTCCAGTTGTTGATGCTCTCGGCCCGCCGGTCGTCGCGGATGCCGGTGACAAGCGCGGCAGGCAGCAGCGTGCCGTGGAAGACGTGCTCGATGTAGCTCATGTCTCGGCACAGAGATCGCGCCACCGCCTCTCCCAAAGGGGTGATCTGGTAACTCCGGCGGCTGGCTTCACCGACATGAGCCCGGATCATCTCCGTCCGCATCAGCGCATGCAGACTATGGGCCAGATCCGAAGGTTCATAACCGGTGAGGCGCTTCATCTCCTCGCGGATCGCCTTCTGTGTCGGCAGGATCAGCTCCCTGCGCTTGGCGCGCCGATCGGCCCTGACACGTGTGGACGTGGTCTGCTGAAGCTTGTGGATGGTCTGGAGGATGCGAACCTTTTCCAGAAGGCAATGCAGGTCAGGGTGATCCGCATGGCGAGGCGTGGAGTAATTGAAGATGTTGTCGACGAGGCCGCTGAACAGCCTGTTGTCCCAGAACTCACGCCCCTGGGGCGCCCCCTCGTCGTCATCTTCGCCGGTCCGATAGATGATCGCGTTCTCGAACCACGGAAGATATGAGAACAGAAGCAGCTCGATCAAACGATAGCGTTTGGTCTTGATAAGCTGCATGCCCCGTCCGCTGTCGAGAACCGCGAGAACGCCTTCGGGGGATGACGTTTTCGACAACTGAAGATCGCCGCTGTCGATCGCGTCGTCGATGAACATCAAGAGCAGCTTGTGGATGAACTCCAACATGCCGCGAATGTTGGCCCCGAACAGCGCGTAGATTGCGGTGGGCCCCTTTCCGATCCGAAGTGTATTGTTGATAATCCGCATGCTCAGCATGACGCTGCGGACCATGTTCTGACGCGTGGTCTTGCGCTCCAGCCGCATCGCCTCGGTTTCCGCCCCAACAACAATCCGACCGTCCTCTACGGTCGTGCGTCGATGCTCGAACCACGCATCGGTTGCTCTCACCACCGCATTGTGGATCGTCACCTCGGGATCGATGGGATCGACCCGAAAGACCGAGCGCAGCGAAATGTCGATCGACCTCCACTGATTGAAATAGTCGAAAGTATTCTCCCGCATGATGAAGAGCGGAACCGCCGTTATCGGGCAGGCAGGGCAGTCGGCATGCTCGAAAGTCGTCAGCCGATCACGGTGCTCCATCACGTACTTGAGCAACTCGTCCTTGCGCTTGTCGAACGCGAAATCCTCGATGGAAATGCAGTCCAACCCATCCATGATCAGGCAATACTTGCTCTGCCTATCAGCGTCGCCGCCGGTGTCCTCCAGGCGCGAAAGCAAGGCCACACGGATCGCGTGGGGTATTTTCACCAAGCGGGTTTTGTCGACCGTATCCGGCTTCATCGCCTCGGCGAAGTACCGGCGCCACTGAGCGTTCTCGGCATGCTCGCCGCGAAGCGTGCGCGCCACGGCGTTGAACAGCCCCTTCAGGGCGCGCCCCGTCAACCGCCCCGTGGTTCTCTTCGCGTAATTGCCGCTTATGCTGCGATTGTAGCCATAGAAATAGACCGCATCCCGCAACAATATGAAGGAGATATACTCTTCGATAGCGACGGCCAGGGTCCGCCCGGACCTCCACCAACGATCAGAGAATTTCAGGTACTCGAATCGGCTGAATATGATGCGACGATCTCGAGCAAAATCGTGATTTGTGTTGATGAGATACTTCATCAACGTGGACTTTCCGGCGCCAGGATCACCCACAAGATAAATTTGCGGCCGATCCTGCCGGCATATCTGCTCTAGAAGGTCGCCGCGAAACCAGCGGTTGGCGAGCTCGGCCGTGGTGTTGACAACCCGATCCGACGAAGGCGCAGCGCTCGATGTCGAGTAACGCCCCCCGCGTTGAACAGGCAGGCGCTCGCAAGGAAAGCGCATGTAGCGTCGCCATTGCGCATCCGAGGTCCGCCCGTACTTGAGCTTGCCGGTTCCTGAGAGCAGGTAGTGAAAGACCGATTTGAGCGCGGGATGCAGGCTGGGCCCTTCCGCGCGGTCACGCAGCTGGCGCTTGCGGAGCGGCGGCTTGTTAAGCCCCGGAAACACGTACTCGATGTTCTGCGCCCGGTCCGTGCCGAAACGCAGGTTGGGCAGCGTCTCGAAGAGCGCCATTAGCTGCGTGTCAAACCCCGGCAAGGAGAGCACCTGCGCGGATGAACGGCTGGCGCTAGGCGTCATGCAGCGACAAGCCGCCAAGCTCGACGGGATCGCCGCGCGCAACGCATCTGGCGTCGAAGCTCAAAACGCTTACACGCAACCATGCCTGCCCCCCAGGATCCGCGCGATGACGGAAGACTGCCAGCGAGTCCGCGAACTGACAACCTCAATGGTTGAACAAACTCACCAAGCACAACCCACGCCAAACGAAGTGCGCGCGGTGCCCGGGCAGGACGATCCCCCCTCTCCCGCCTGTGACATTCAACACACCGGCGCTTAAGGGAATCCCTGAAAATGTGACCGCCGGTTGTCGCGCTTCAGGGGTCCGTAGCGTCATGTCCAAGTCCGTCCGTTCGCGCCTGCTCGCCGCCGGCCTCGCCGTCGCCGCCCTGGCCGCCCCCATGGCCGCCGCCCTCGCGCCGCAGGCCGCCCAGGCGTTCGGCACCGTGCGCAAGCTGGGCCAGAACGCCGAGCACGAGCGGATCACTCGCCGGGCGCTGGAGCCGGCCGGCTTCGAGCGGCTGACCCTCAACCAGCTGGCCGGCACGAGCCTGATGGTCGGGGCCGGCAGCTTCGGCGCGGTCGGCGCGCCCGACCGGCCGTTCCGCGGCCTGATCAGCGTCACCGAGGCCCATTGCGACGACGGCGACTGGTTCGACGGGGGCGACTACGCCCAGGGCCGCGACAAGGCCAACGACGCCCTGCGCGCCTGCCGCGCCCTGATGTACCGCAATCTCGACGAGGCCCTGCGCCGCGCGGGCGAGCTGGTGGGCCCCGACCTGTCGCTGGGCGAGACCGCCATGGGCTCCAGCTGCAAGTTCGACGAGGACGACAAGGACACCCCCAAGTGCCGGGTGCTGGAATATTTCGGCCTGGCCCTGCACGCCGCCCAGGACTTCTATTCGCACACCAACTGGGTCGACGCGCCGCGCGCCAGCCCGACGGTCAAGAACCCGCAGGGCCTGAACCACGACGCCCCCGCCGAATGGCTGGGTCCGGCCCTGCCGGCCGAGGTTCCCGCCGGGCTGATCAGCGGCTGCTACGGCTTTCCCGAATGGGCCAGCTGCAGCGGCCGCATCAAGCACGACTACCTCAACAAGGACACCGTCCACACCGGCCGCGGCGGCTACGACAAGGCCATGGCCGTGGCCGCCGCCGACACCCGTCAGAAGTGGGACGAGTTCTCCGACCGCGTCCGCCAGCAGTACGGCGAGGCGCGGGGCGCCAGGATCCTGTGCGTGATCAAGGCCGACGAGCCGCGCAAGGCCTGTGCTTGATCGCGGCGTTGCGGCGCGGCCGGGCGCGTGGTCTTAAGTGATGGGTGACCGGGGGCCGCGCATGATCGTGAAACTGCAACTGGCCGCCGTCGCCGCGGCGCTGTCGCTGGCGGCTGCTCCCGGCCTCGCTGCGCCGACCAGGGGCGGGCCCGACCTCGCCCGCGACGCCGACGCGGTGATCGCCCGCATGCTCGACCTGTCGAAGGCGCAAGGCTCGCAGGCCGGCCAGCCCTGCCCGACCGACCTGGCCGACGGGGTCGACGCGCTGATCGCCCGGCGCGGCTTCGACGCCCTGGACGTCTTCCGCCGCGACGCGGTGCTGTACGCCGTCGTCGTCTGCCGACCGTTTGACGACGCCCGCGCCGTGGCCGCCGCCCGCCGCCTCGATCGCGACGACGTCGCCCCGCCGATCCTGGCCTCGGCCAACATGGTGCTGCTGGCCGAGGCGGCCCTGCGCAACGACGGCAAGGGCGAGCTTGCGGCCCTGCAGCGCGCCGCGACCGCCGACCCCGCCCAGGTCACCGCCCTGCCGCCCGAGATGTACGGCCAGACGGTCGAGGACCTGAAGGACGATCCGGCCGCCCGCGCCAAGGCGCTGGACCTGCTGCGCGGCCTCGACTGGCCCAGCGAGGACGGCCACGACCAGGTCGACAACGACTGGGCCCTGGTCCGCGCCCAGCTGGCCGCCGACGACGGCGACATGACCCGGGCCGGCGCCGTGCTCGATCGCGCCAGCAGCCCGCACGTGCTGCTGGCCGTGGCCCAGGACCGCCGTTTTTCGCCCCTGTGGCCGGACCTGGAGGCCGCCGGCCGCTTCGACTGGACCAAGGTGCTGCAGGCCGCCCTCGCCCGCGCCGAGGCGCAGTCGGCCCGCGAGCCGGCCAACCTCAAGCGCATCGCCCAGCGCATCGACCACCTGCGGGCCCTCGGCCGGCGCGAGGAGGCCATCGCCCTGGGCGCCGGCTACGTCGCGCGGCTGCAGGCCGGCGAGGCCTTCGACGACGTCGAGCTGTCGGGGCCGATGCTGGTCGCCATCCAGGCCGCCGCGCTCAGCGAGCTGGGCCGCTTCGACGAGGCCGACGCCGTGCTGGCCAAGCCGGTCGCCCAGGACAGGCTGACCCAGAACACCGCCCGCGCCGCCCTCCTCCTCGGCGTCGACCGCTCGGCCGAGGTGCTGAAGGCGGTCGACGCCGCCGACGCCTCGATCGCCTCGCCGTTCGGCCTGATGTGGCTGGAGGAGCTGCGCGCCTGCGCCCGCCACCGCCTGGGCGACGAGGCCGCCGCCCGCAAGGCGCTCGACAAGCTGCGCAAGGGCTGGCGCGACAACCCCTACGCCCTGTCCGGCGCCCTGCTGTGCCTGGGCCGCGACGACGAGGCCGCCCAGCTGATGATCCGCCGCCTGCGCGACCCGGCCCTGCGCGGCGACGCGCTGAAGGGCTTCCGCGACGGCCCCTCGCCGCCGGTGGTCACCCCGCGCGACGCCGAGCTCGACGCCCGCCGCCGGGCCATGGTCGCCCGCCCCGAGGTCGTATCGGTGATGCAGGAATACGGCCGCGCGATCTCCGTGCCGCTGTCGGGGGATTACGCCGGCGGGTACTAGCGAGCGTGGCAGCCGAAAGTGTCCGCGGTTTCGGCGCCCGCCACGCGACAAGCAAAAGCCTCTCGCCACCTCCCGCCACCTGCTGACACCGGCTGTCAGCAGGCCCTCTGGCCTTCGCGCGCCTGGATGCCTAGATTTGGCCCATGCCCAGCAGCCAGAACCCCGGCGTTTCCGACGCCTCGACGCCCTTCGTCCTCGACGCGCAATTGGACGCTGCGCTTGAGGGCCAAGGGGGTGTAATGCCGATGCTGTGGACGCCCCACCGCCCGGCGCGTCCCGAGAAGTCGGAAGGCGGCAAGACCTTCAAGCTGGTGTCGTCCTACGAGCCCGCCGGCGACCAGCCGACGGCCATCAAGGAGCTGGTCGAGGGCGTCGAGAACGGCGACCAGGACCAGGTGCTGCTCGGCGTCACCGGCTCGGGCAAGACCTTCACCATGGCCAAGGTCATCGAGGCCACCCAGCGCCCGGCGCTGATCCTGGCCCCCAACAAGACCCTGGCCGCCCAGCTCTATAGCGAGATGAAGGCCTTCTTCCCCGAGAACGCGGTCGAGTACTTCGTCAGCTACTACGACTACTACCAGCCCGAAGCCTACGTCCCGCGCACCGACACCTTCATCGAGAAGGACAGCTCCATCAACGAGCAGATCGACCGCATGCGCCACTCGGCCACGCGGGCGATCCTCGAGCGCGACGACGTCATCGTCGTGGCCTCGGTGTCGTGCATCTACGGCATCGGCTCGGTCGAGACCTACACCGCCATGACCTTCACCCTGACGGTGGGCGACCGGGTCGACGAGAAGCAGCTGATGGCCGACCTGGTGGCCCAGCAGTACAAGCGCAACGACGCCGCCTTCGACCGCGGCACCTTCCGCCGCCGCGGCGACACCATCGAGATCTTCCCCGCCCACTACGAGGACCGCGCCTGGCGCGTCTCGATGTTCGGCGACGAGGTCGAGGCGATCAGCGAGTTCGACCCGCTGACCGGCAAGAAGACCGCCGACCTGGAAACCATCAAGGTCTACGCCAACAGCCACCACGTCACCCCGCGCCCCACCCTGCGCCAGGCGATCATCGAGATCCGCAAGGAGCTGAAGGAGCGGCTGGAGTGGCTGAACGCCAACGGCAAGCTGCTGGAGGCCCAGCGCCTGGAGCAGCGCACCACCTTCGACCTGGAGATGATCGAGACCACCGGCTCCTGCGCCGGCATCGAGAACTACAGCCGCTACCTGTCGGGCCGCCGCACCGGCGAGCCGCCGCCGACCTTCTTCGAATACATCCCCGACAACGCCCTGCTGTTCACCGACGAGAGCCACCAGACGGTTCCGCAGATCGGCGCCATGTACAAGGGCGACCGCAACCGCAAATGGACCCTGGCCGAATACGGCTTCCGCCTGCCCTCGGCCCTGGATAACCGCCCCCTCAAGTTCGAGGAGTGGGACGCCATGCGCCCGCAGTCGGTGCACGTCTCGGCCACCCCCGCCAACTGGGAGCTGGAGCGCGCCGGCGGCGTCTTCGCCGAGCAGGTCATCCGCCCCACCGGCCTGATCGATCCCCCCGTCGAGGTGCGCCCCGTGGCCAAGGACGGCGCCAGCCAGGTCGACGACGTCGTCGACGAGATCCGCCAGACCATCCAGAAGGGCTACCGCACCCTGGTCACCGTCCTGACCAAGAAGATGGCCGAGGACCTGACCGAATATCTCAACGAACAGGGCATCCGCGTCCGCTACATGCACAGCGACGTCGACACCCTCGAGCGCATCGAGATCATCCGCGACCTGCGCCTGGGCCATTTCGACGTTCTGGTCGGCATCAACCTGCTGCGCGAGGGCCTCGACATTCCCGAGTGCGGTCTGGTGGCCATCCTCGACGCCGACAAGGAAGGCTTCCTGCGCTCGGAGACCTCGCTGGTGCAGACCATCGGCCGCGCCGCCCGCAACGTCGACGGCAAGGTCATCCTCTACGCCGACACCGTCACCGGCTCGATGGAGCGGGCGATGGGCGAGACCCAGCGCCGGCGGGAGAAACAGGCCGCCTGGAACGCCGCCAACGGCATCACC
>CBINOL010000007.1:0-69991 GCA_966252285.1 uncultured Caulobacter sp. | reverse complement strand
TCGTTTCGCTCAATCGGATCTCTTCGTCCCGGTGCCGGATCGACAGCCCGCTGCGCCGCGAGTCGATCGGCCGCGAGGCCTATATGCGGGTCTGCGAGCCGGACCATCCCGACGCCGAGGCCGCCCGCAGCCGCTATCGCACCCTGGCCGCCAACGGCCAGGCCGCGCTCGTGGAGCTGAGCCCCGACACCGGCCGCATGCACCAGCTGCGTGTCCACATGGCCTCGATCGGCCGGCCGATCGCCGGCGACAGCCGCTATGGCGGGACGCTGATGCTGGCCGGCGCGCCGGTGCCGCGCCTGATGCTGCACGCCGCCCGGCTGGTGTTCCCGCACCCCGAAGGCGACGAACTGCGCATCGAGGCCCCGCTGCCCGACGACTTCAAGGCCGTGCTGGAAAGGCTGGACTTGGCGCTTCCGGAACGCTGAACTTGGCCGGGCCGTTTGAGAGGCAAGGGAGAAACGCCATGAAGACCCCGCTCGCTCTTGTCGCCTGCGCCCTCATCCTCGGGGCCTGCGCCACCGCCCAGCCCACCATCTATCGCCCGCAGGCCAACGCCAGCGACGTCGGCTTCACCCAGTACAAGATGGAAGACGGCCGCTATCGCGTGACCTTCCGCGGCGGCTCCGGCGCGCCGGTGGGTCAGGTCACCGACTACGCCCTGCTGCGCGCGGCCGAGCTGGCCCTGGCCGACGGCTATTCCTGGTTCCGGGTCGCCGACCGCGTCACCCAGTCGACCGGGGGAGGGGGCGGCCCCACCTTCTCGGTCGGCGGCGGCTCGGGCAGCTACGGCCGCCGCTCGTCGGTGGGCCTGGGCGTCGGCACGAGCTTCAACCTCGGCCCCAAGCCCGCGCTCAGCACCACGCTGGAAGTCGTGTTCGGCAAGGGGCCGCGCCCGCCGGGCGAGGCGTATGACGCCCAGAGCGTCGTCAACACCATCGGCAAGGGCATGGGCCGCATCTGAGACCGCTGGCCGATCTCAGCGGGCTTGCTAAGCCGCGTTGCGCGCCGCGTAGGGGTGCGTGGCCCGCAGCGAGGCGTGGGTGAGACCGGCGGTCTCGGCGGCGGCGAAGTAGCCTTCGGCCGGCAGGCCCTGCAGGCTGACCATCGGCGCCAGGCCCCGGGCCTCGCGGCCGAAGGCCATGATGTCCATGGCGATCTTCTCGGCCGGGCCGCCCAGGTCGCAGGCGTCCAGCGTCAGGCCGGCCAGGCGCGCGTCGCGCAGGTGCTTGAAAGCTTCCTTGTCGGGCGGCACGCGGGCGATGACGCCGCGGGTCAGGGCCTTAAGCAGGCCGACCACTTCCAGAAGGCGGCCGGCGGGGGTGCCGCGGGTGACGTCCACCAGCTCGATCATCACGCCGCCGCGCAGCAGGGCCAGCGACAGGCCAGAGGTGCCGGTCAAGAGGTCGCGGCCGCGCTGGGTGCCCAGGGTGCGGAACGAGGCCGGCAGCACCAGTTCGGGCTTTTCGTTGCCTTGCGCGGCCTTGGCGAAGGCCGCGCCGTAGCGCAGCGTCGCCTCGTCGATGAAGGCGATGTCCTTGTCGGCCAGCTTGGTGATCGCGCGGCCGCTGATCGAGCGGCCGGTGCCCAGGTGGGTGACGATCGGCTCGACGCGGATGGCGGTGGTGATGTTGCGGCGCAGGCCGATCACGTGCTCCAGCGCGAAGTCGACGCGCAGGGCCGCGCCGCCGCTGGTGGTGAAGGCCACCGGGGTGCGGCGCATCTCGTCGCTGACGTCGATGTCGGCGCGGAACGGCGAGCGTTCGGAGTCGCGGCGGGCGCGGGCGGCCAGCACCACGGCCGGATCGATCGGACGGCAGACGACGCCGCCGGCCTCGATGCCGATCACCGAGCGCACGCCGATGTCGCGCAGCTCGGCCGCGCCCAGCAGGTGGGTCAGCACGTCCTCGAGGATGCGGATGCTGGCGGCCTGGGCCGACAGGCCCTGGTCGTTGTGCGTGGCGATCAGGAAGTCGTCCTCGCTGACCCGGCCGCGCAGGTCGGCGCGATCCAGATGTTCGTTCAGCTTGCGCTCGACATAGGTCCAGACGTCGGTGCGCTTCTGGTCCCACCAGTCGCCGGCCCAGCGGCGGATGGCCTTGATGCTGATCACGTTGACCGCGCCGCGGCCGACCAGGTCCGACCCGGCCAGGCGGTTCAGCATCGCCGGCGGCAGGGCCAGGCGTTCGGTCGTGTCGTCCTTGGGAGGCAGGGAGGCGGGCATCTGACCGTGGGATTCGCGAGTGGAGCCCCTAGGTTGCGCTCGCCGCCGTTAACCCGCCGTGCAGGAACAGGGTTGAGGCGAGCTTTACCCTTTCGGCAAAACCTTGTCGCAGAAGACTCTTTCTGGTTTCGGGGCGTTAATTTTGTGCGCTGCGGGATCGCGGGGGATGGGCGCGGGCGCATCACCCTTGCGACGCATTGACCGCCTTGCTCGCCCTGGCCTTGGCGTTCGGCGCCGCTCGGCGCATAAGGGGCCCATGAACAAGGTGCTTCTCGTCGCCGTGGGCGGCGCCGCCGGCTCCGTCGCCCGCTATCTGGTGGGCATGGCCGCGCTGCGCTGGATCGGTCCGGGCTGGCCCTGGGGCACGCTCACCGTCAACATCGTCGGCGGTTTCCTGATGGGAGCCGTCACGGGCTGGCTGGCGTTCCGTTCGGCCGGCCAGCAGGAGACTTTCCGCGTGCTGCTGGCCACCGGCGTGCTCGGGGGCTTCACCACCTTTTCGGCCTTTTCGCTGGAGACCGCGCTGATGATCGAGAAGCGCGCCTACGGCTCGGCCCTGACCTACACCGCCGTCAGCGTGCTTCTCGCGCTGTCGGCCCTTTTCGCGGGCCTTATGCTTGCCCGCAGGATGTTCGCCGCATGAAGGAAGTCCGCACCCTCTACGTCGATGGCGGCGAGGACGGGGTCCGCCTCGACCGTTGGTTCAAGCGCCGCTGGCCGCACCTGAACCATATCCAGCTCAACAAGCTGTTCCGCTCGGGCCAGGTCCGGGTCGACGGCTCGCGCGCCAAGGCCGACACCAAGCTGGCGGCCGGCAGCCAGATCCGCGTGCCGCCGCTGCCCGACGCCCCCGATCCCTCCGAGAAGGGCAAGCTGTCGGTGCGCGACATCGCCTACGCCCGCTCGCTGGTGCTGTACGAGGACGAGGACGTCCTGGCCCTCAACAAGCCGGCGGGCCTGGCCGTGCAGGGCGGCACCAAGACCACCCACCACATCGACAAGCTGCTCAGCGCCTGGGGCGAGGGCGTCGATCGTCCGCGCCTGGTCCACCGCCTCGACCGCGACACCTCCGGCGTGCTGCTGCTGGGCAAGACGCCCAGCGCCGCCGCGCGACTGTCGGGCGCCTTCGCCAAGCGCAAGGCGCAGAAGACCTACTGGGCGATCGTCGCGGGCAACCCGCACCCGCTGGAAGGCGTCATCGAGCTGCACCTGGCCAAGCGCGGCCTCAACGACCGCGAAATGGTCGTGCCCGCCGATCCCAAGGACAAGGACGCCTCGCCGGCCGAGACCGAGTTCGTCACCATCAGCCGCGCCGGCCCGCGCGTGACCTGGATGGCGCTGCGCCCCCACACCGGCCGCACCCACCAACTGCGCGCCCACATGAAGGCCATCGGCCATCCGATCCTGGGCGACCCGAAGTACGGCGACGAGAAGTCGGCCCAGCTGTCGGAAGGGCTGAAGCTGCAACTGCACGCCCGTTCGATCCTGCTGCCGCACCCCAGCGCGGGCATGCTGCACGTCGAGGCGCCGCTCAGCACCGAGATGAAGGCCGGCTTCGCCAAGTTCGGCTTCTCCGAGGACGAGGCCGAGCAGGATCCGTTCGGCCGCCGCCAGACCAAGCGGCGATGAACCAAGGCCTGGTCCAGCAAGCCTGGGACCTGCTCGGCCGCGGCCAGGCCGAGCAGGCGGTCGCTCTGACCGCGGCCGGCGCGGCGCGGCCGACGGCCATGCCGGGCCTGCTGATCGTCCATGCGGCGGCCCTGAAGGGCGTGGGCCGCCACGCCGAGGCCCTGCCGTTCAACGAGCGGGCCGCGCGAGGCGCGCCGCAGGACCGCCTGGCCTGGTACAATCTGGCCGCCACCAACGGCGATCTCGGCCGCCAGGCCGAGGCCGAGGCGGCGGTCCGCAAGGCCATGGCGCTGGGCCTCGAGGCGCCGGAAGCTCGGCTGGTGCTGGCCCGCGCGGTGCAGTTCCAGCACCGCTACGACGAGGCCGAGGCGATCTTCCAGGACGCGATCGCCCGCCGCCCCAACTTCGTCGACGCCCATCGCGACCTGGCCCAACTGCGCTGGATGCGCACCGCCGATCTGGACCACGCCCTTTCGCCGCTGAAGGCGGCCCTGGCGCGGCAGTCCGATCCGCGCCTGCTGCACGTGCAGGCCCTGGTCGAGGAATTCGCCGGCCGGCTGCCCCAGGCGCTGGACACCCTGCGGCTTGGCCTGCGCCGTCACCCAAGCGACCTGCACCTCCTGGTTACCGCGTCCCACGCCGCTGCCGAACTTGGCGAGACGGCCGAGGGGCTGGCCCACGCCCAGGCCGCCGCCCGTCTGGCGCCGGGCGCGGCCCCGGTGCTCAAGAGCCTTGCCGAGGCCCTGCTGGCCGCCGGCGACGCGGCCGGGGCCTCGTCGGTGGCGGGCTCTGTGCTGCAGGCCTTCCCGTACGACCAGCACGCCCTGTCGCTGCAGGCGCTGGCCTGGCGGATCCTCGGCGACGCCCGCTACGGCGCGCTCTACGACTACGACGCCTTCGTGCGCCCCTACACCCTCCCGACGCCGGAGGGCTGGAGCGACCTGGAGAGCTTCCTCGTCGACCTGCGCAAACGCCTGGGTGAACTGCACGACCTGGAGACCCACCCGCTGCAGCAGTCGCTGCGCGGCGGCGCCCAGGTGCAGTCGCTGCACACCTCGCGAGAGCCGATCTTCCAGGCCTTCTTCGCCAGCGCCCGCGCCACCGTCGAGCGCTACGCCGCCGAGATCGGCGAGGGAAGCGACCCCTTGCGCATCCGCCGCACCGGCAAGGCGGTGGTGCAGGGCGGCTGGTCGGTCAGCCTCAAGCCCAACGGCTTCCACACCGACCACGTCCATCCGCAGGGCTGGGTGTCGTCGGCCTTCTATATCGACCTGCCGCCGGGCGTAGACGACGAAGGCAAGCGCGAAGGCTGGATCAAGTTCGGCCAGCCCGGCTGCGCCACGGCGCCGAAGCTCGAAGCCGAGCATGCCGTGAAGCCCGCGCCGGGCACGCTGGTGCTGTTCCCGTCCTACATGTGGCACGGGACCGTGCCGTTCACCGGCGACAAGCGCCGCCTGACCATGGCGTTTGATGCGGTTCCGGGGTGACCCCCTCCGGCCCTCCGGGCCACCTCCCCCAGAGGGGGAGGATTTAGAGCGCCAAGATGCTCCCCCTCTGGGGGAGCTGTCGCGAAGCGACTGAGGGGGCCGCCGCAAGCGGCCCTCACGGCGCCGTAGGCAGCACCCCGCTGCGCGCCAGGCCCGCGTACCAGCCGTAAGAGGCCTTGGGCTTGCGCTCGCCGCTCGTGCGGTCGTGGCTGACCAGGCCGAACTTCGAGCGATAGCCCAGCGCCCATTCCCAGTTGTCGACCAGGCACCAGACGAAGAAGCCCTTCACCGGCGAGCCGGCCTCCATCGCGCCCTTCACCGCCTGCAGGTGCCGGCGCAGGAAGGCGATGCGGAAGGTGTCGGCCTGGATCGCCCTGCCGTCGCCGAACGGATCCGAGCAGCCGTTCTCGGTGACGAACACCGGCGGATTGCCGTACTCGGTTCGCAGCCGCGTCAGCACCTCCAGCAGGCCCGACGGGTCGATGTGCCGCCCGAAGGCGTCCAGTTCCGCGCCATGTGGCGGATCGGCCGGCTTGATCCGCCCCGGCGACAGCGGCGCCAAGCGCATATAGGCCGGCGCGTAGTAGTTCACGCCCATGAAGTCGACCCGCTGGCGGATCGTGGAAAGGTCCTCCGAGCGCACGCGGTCGCCCAGGAACTCGTCCATCTGGTCGGGATATTCGCCCTTCAGCAGCGGGTCGAGCCAGGCGCGGTTCCACAGGGCGTCGAGGCCGTCCGAGGCCAGCCGGTTCCAGAACGCCAGGCCGCCGCCGGCCGGCCGGCAGGGCTGCAGCGCCAGGGTCGTGCCGATCGACAGGTCGCCTTGCGCGGCGCGCAGGGCCTGGATCGCCATGCCTTGCCCGAGGTTCATGTGATGGGTCACCGGGCCCAGCAGGGCCACGTCCTTCAGCCCCGGCGCATGCTCGCCGGTGACGTGGCCGAAGACGGTGTGCACCGCCGGCTCGTTCAGCACGATGATCTTCTTGAGCCGGTCGCCCAGCCGCTCGCCGATCAGGGCGGCGTAGTCGGCGAAGGCCTTGGCGCTGTCGCGCGCCGCCCAGCCGCCACGGTCCTGGATCGCCTGCGGCAGGTCCCAGTGGAACAGCGTGGCGTAGGGCGTAACGCCCTTCTCGAGCAGACGGTCGACCAGGCGGCTGTAGTGGTCGACGCCGGCCTGGGCGACGGCCCCCGCCCCGGTCGGCAGCACCCGCGACCACGAGATGGAAAAGCGATAGGCCCCCATCCCCGCCCCGGCCACCAGGTCGACGTCCTCGGCCCAGCGGCGATAGCTGTCGGTGGCGACCTTGGCGTTCGAGCCGTCGATGATCTTGCCAGGCTGGTCCTGGAACACGTCCCAGACGCTGGGCCCGCGCCCGTCGGCGGTGGGCGAGCCCTCGGTCTGGAAGGCCGCGCTGGCCGTGCCCCAGACGAAGTCCTTGGGAAAGTCCTGCGATTTCGGCTTCACGTCGCCGCCCTTGGGTCCGGCGCACCCCGCCAGCCCGGCCGCCGTTCCCCCGACCGCCAGCGCGCCCAGCGCACGACGGCTCATGCCCCTCTTGTCCATCGCCCCACTCCCCCAGGGTCGTTCGTTGGGGAGAGGATGACCTGAAAGCGCAGGACTTGGCCAGAGCGCCCCTCTCCCCTTGCGGGAGAGGGTGGCCCGCGAAGCGGGTCGGGTGAGGGGTCGCACGCACAGGAACGCCGCGAAAGCCGTTCAGCTTTCGCGGCGTTTGGCGTCTGAGAGACCCCTCATCCGTCGCCGTACGGCGACACCTTCTCCCGCAAGGGGAGAAGGATGGCTGACATCACGCCGCCTCGCCCCGCGCCCGGGCCAGCGGGTCGTAGTTGAGGATCGGCGAAAGCCAGCGCTCGGTCGTGGCCAGGTCCCAGCCCTTGCGGCGGGCGTAGTCCTCGACCTGGTCGAAGTCGATCTTGCCGACCCCGAAATAGTGGCTCTGCGGGTGGCTGAAATAGAGGCCCGAGACGGCCGCGCCGGGGCTCATGGCGAAGCTCTCGGTCAGGGCCATGCCGGTGGCGGCCTCGGCGTCCAGCAGGCGGAACAGCGTGCCCTTCTCGGTGTGGTCGGGCTGGGCCGGATAGCCGGGCGCCGGGCGGATGCCCTGGTACTTCTCGGCGATCAGACGATCGGCGTCGAAGCCCTCTTCCGGCGCATAGCCCCACAGCTCGACGCGGGCCTTGTGGTGCAGCCACTCGGCGAAGGCTTCGGCCAGGCGGTCGGCCAGGGCCGAGGCCATGATGGCGCTGTAGTCGTCGCCGGCGTCCTTGAAGCGCTTGACGATCTCGTCCTCGCCATGACCGGCGGTCACCGCGAAACCGCCCACATAGTCGGCCGGACCGCCGACGGGCGCGACAAAGTCCGACAGGGCCAGGTTCGCCTTGCCCTCGCCCGGGCCCTTGTCGATCTGCTGGCGCAGGGTGTGCAGGCGGGCGATCTCGACGTTACGGGTCTCGTCCGAATACAGCACCACGTCGTCCTCGACGGCCTGGGCCGGCCAGAAGCCGATCACGCCCTTGGCGCCGAACCACTTCTCGGCGATCACCTTGTCGAGCATGACCCGGGCGTCGCGATAGAGGTCCCGCGCGGCCTCGCCGACCACGTCGTCTTCCAGGATCTGCGGATAGCGGCCGATCAGCTCCCAGCTGGCGAAGAACGGCGACCAGTCGATGAACGGCTCCAGCTCGGCCAGACTCGGCTCGAACACCCGCGTGCCGGTGAACAGCGGCTTGGGCGGCGCATAACCCTTCCAGTCGATGGCGTACTTGCGCTTGCGGGCCTCGCCGATTGCCGTGCGGGCCTTGACCGTCTGGCCGCGGGCGTACTGCTCGCGCATCTTGACGTATTCGGCGCGGGTCTCGGCCGTCACCCGGTCCTTCTCGGTCGGCGACAGCAGCGAGGAAACCACGCCCACGGCGCGGCTGGCGTCGACCACATAGGTGGTCGGGCCGCGGCGATAGGCCGGCTCGATCTTCACCGCCGTGTGGGTGCGGCTGGTGGTGGCGCCGCCGATCAGCAACGGGATGTTGAAGCCCTGGCGCTCCATTTCGGCGGCGACGAACACCATCTCGTCCAGCGACGGGGTGATCAGGCCCGACAGGCCGATCATGTCGACCTGGTGCTTCTTGGCCTCGTCGAGGATGCGGTCGGCGGGCACCATGACGCCCAGGTCGACGACCTCGTAGTTGTTACACTGCAGCACGACGCCGACGATGTTCTTTCCGATGTCGTGGACGTCGCCCTTGACGGTGGCCATCAGCACCTTGCCGGCGGCCTTGCGCTCCTGGCCTTCCTTCTCGGCCTCCATGAACGGCATCAGCCAGGCCACGGCCTGCTTCATGACGCGGGCCGACTTCACCACCTGGGGCAGGAACATCTTGCCCGCGCCGAACAGGTCGCCGACGACGTTCATGCCGTCCATCAGCGGGCCTTCGATGACGTGCAGCGGACGCTCAGCCGCCAGGCGCGCCTCTTCGGTGTCGGCCTCGATGAACTCGGTGACGCCGTTGACCAGGGCGTGGGTGATACGCTCGCCCACCGTGCCCTCGCGCCAGGCCAGGTTGACCTGCTGGGCCGCGCCCTTCTCGCCCTTGTAGCCGGGCGCCATGTCGACCAGGCGCTCGGTGTTGGAGACGTTCGTCCGCTGAGGGCGGTTGAGGATCACGTCCTCGACGGCCTCGCGCAGCACCGGGTCGATGTCGTCATAGACCGGCAGGTCGCCGGCGTTGACGATGCCCATGTCCATGCCGGCGTTGATGGCGTGGAAGAGGAACACCGAGTGGATCGCCCGGCGCACCGGCTCGTTGCCACGGAAGCTGAACGAGACGTTCGACACCCCGCCCGAGATCCGGGCGTGCGGGCAGCGGGCCTTGATCTCGCGCGTGCCCTCGATGAAGTCGACGGCGTAGTTGTCGTGCTCCTCGATCCCCGTCGCCACGGCGAAGATGTTGGGGTCGAAGATGATGTCCTCGGGCGGAAAGCCGACCTTGTTGACCAGGACGTCGTAGGCCTTGGTGCAGATTTCGACCTTGCGCGCGGCGGTGTCGGCCTGGCCGACCTCGTCGAAGGCCATGACCACCACGGCCGCGCCATAGCGCAGGCACAGCTTGGCCTGCTCGATGAACTTGGCCTCGCCTTCCTTCATCGAGATCGAATTGACGATCGCCTTGCCCTGCACGCACTTCAGGCCGGCCTCGATCACCTCCCACTTGGAGCTGTCGATCATCACCGGCACCCGGGCGATGTCGGGCTCGGCCGCCATCAGGTTCAGGAAGGTGATCATCGCCTGCTCGCTGTCGAGCAGGCCTTCGTCCATGTTGACGTCGATGACCTGGGCGCCGGCCTCGACCTGCTGGCGGGCGACCGACAGGGCCTCGGCGAAGTTTCCCTCGACGATCAGCTTCTTGAACTTGGCCGAACCGGTGACGTTGGTCCGCTCGCCGATGTTGACGAAGACAGGTCTCATTAGGATGCGCTCAGGATATTCTGCAGGCTGGCGATGTGGGTCAGCCACGCGTCGTGCGCGTCGCCTTCTTGCCAGAGTTCGTCGATTTCGGAAGCGGGGGCGACCACGCGGGCCAGAGCCGCGCGGGCCAGGCGAACGACACCCTCGGGCGACGCGCCCAGGGCGTCCTTGAGGCCGCGCTGGTCCTCGGGCAGCACGGCGACGTCGCCGACGCAGGCCGCGACGATCGCCGCGGCGGCCACGGCCATCTCACCCTCGGGCGCTTCCAGATAGCCGGCGGCCTTGGTCACGTGCTCGAGGATGCGCACGACCGTGCGCCAGTCCGGCGCCTCGGCCAGGTCCTCGATGAAGTCGGCCGCTTCGTCGTTGTCGAACGGTCCGTTGTCCCAGGCGCCCATGATCAGGCCGCCGTCACGGTTTGCTTGGCGCGAGCCTCGGCCAGGGCCAGCTGGCCGCGCAGGAAATCGCCGAACTCGATCCCCTGGGCCTTCAGCGCCTTGGGATAGAGCGACGAGGCCGTCAGGCCCGGCAGGGTGTTGGTTTCCAGATAGACGAGGCCATGCTCGGAGACGATGAAGTCCGAGCGCGAATAGCCGCGGCAGCCCAGGGCCTTGTGGGCCTTCAGGGCCTGGTCCTGCAGGGCGGCGTTGATCTCCGGCGCGAAGGTGGCCGGGCAAATCTCGACCGTGTCCTTGGCCAGGTACTTGGACGCGTAGTCGAACTTGCCGGCCGACGGACGGATCTCCACCGGCGGCAGGGCGATCAACTCGCCGCTGGCCAGTTCCAGCACGCCGCAGGTCGACTCCAGGCCTTTGACGAAGGGCTCGATGACATAGGGCATCTCCTTGGCCGCCTCGGCGACGGCGGCCAGCTCGGCGGGACCGTCGACGAAGATCAGGCCATAGCTCGAACCGTCCTCGGCCGGCTTGGCGATCAGTCGGCCGTACTCGGCCAGGGCCCCCTCGGCGCCCTCCAGGAAGATGCTCTCGGGAACCGAGACCCCTGCCCTGCCGACGACTTCCTTGGCCAGGATCTTGCCGAAGGCCAGGCGGCTGGCCTCCGAGCCCGAGCCGGTGAAGGCCACGCCCTTGGCTTCGCACAGCGCCTGCAAACCGCCGTCCTCGGCGAAACCGCCGTGCAGGCTCAGCAGCAGCACGCGGTCCTCACGGGCCGCGACGTCCAGCGCCGCCTCGATGTCGCCGATGGGCGCGCCTTCGGTCGGCAGGTCCAGTTCGAAAGGACGCTCATGACCCAGAAGCACGCCCTGGCTGGCGACATAGACCCAGCCGTCCGGAGCCCAGAACCACAGGTCGGCTTCCGGCAGGGTTCGCGACAGGCCTTGGGCGCTGGCCACGGCCACGAGACGCTCGCGGCTGGGGCCGCCGAAAAGGATGGTGGTGCGCATCGTTTCGTACTCGATCAGGCCAGTTCGAAGGGTTCCAGACCCGCCAGGCGCATGGCCTTCGGGCGCTTGGGAATAGCGCGAGGCTTCACGTCGCGCACCTCGTCCGCTACGTGGCGGATGTGGTCGGGGGTGGTGCCGCAGCAGCCGCCCAGGATGTTGACCAGGCCGTCCTTGGCCCACTCGTGCAGGGCGTGACCAGTCTCGTGCGGTTCCTCGTCGTACTCGCCCATGGCGTTGGGCAGGCCGGCGTTGGGATAGGCCGCGACCAGGGTGTCGGCGATACGGGCCATCTCGGCGATGTGCGGACGCATCAGATCAGCGCCCAGGGCGCAGTTGAAGCCCACCGCGAACGGCTTGGCGTGCTTGATCGAGTTCCAGAACGCCTCGGCCGTCTGGCCAGACAGGGTGCGGCCCGAACGGTCGGTGATCGTGCCGCTGATCCAGATCGGCAGCTCCTCGTGGCCCTCGTCGCGCCAGTCGAGGATCGCCTTGATGGCGGCCTTGCAGTTGAGAGTGTCGGTGATGGTCTCGATCAGGAACAGGTCGACCCCGCCCTGATAGAGGGCGTCCACCTGCTGGCGATAGGCGTGGTAGACCTGGTCGAAGGTCACCTTGCGCGCACCCGGGTCGTTCACGTCCGACGACATCGACAGCATCACGTTCAGCGGACCGATCGAGCCGGCGATGAACTTCGGGCGGTCGGGGTTTTCGGCGTTCCAGCGGTCGGCGACCTGGCGGCCGATCTTCGCGCCTTCCAGGTTGATGTCCCAGACGTCCTGTTCGCCCAGGTGATAGTCGGCCTGGGCGATGGTCGTGCCCGAGAAGGTGTTGGTCTCGGAGATGTCGGCGCCGGCGGCGAAATAGGCGTCGTGAAGCTCGGCCACGAGATCCGGCCGCGTCAGGCACAGGATGTCGTTGTTACCCTTCATCTGGCCGTCGAAGTTCGCGAAGCGCTCGGCGCGGTAGTCGGCCTCGGAGAGCTTCTTCTTCTGGAACATCACGCCCCAGGAGCCGTCGAGAATGAGGATGCGCTGCTTGGCGGCGGCCTTGAGCGCGGCCACGCGATTGGCGCGGATGGAAAGGTCAGTCATTTGGCGGCTCCCTGCTGGCGCGCCAGTTCCTGGTTGAACCGGGTCTCGTAGCCATCGACGAACTTGCCCAGTTCGGTCGGATCGATGAAGGCGTCGGCATCGCCGCGCAACTGCTTCTGGCGCTTGGCCAGCAAGTCGCCCTGCTCCTCGTGGCTGGGCAGCATGACGTCGGTCGGGATCGCCCGCAGCGCCGCGAAGCTGGCCCGATAGTCGGCGACGATCGACTTGTGGGTCTTGTTGCCGACCAGCACGTTGCCGGCCACCGACAGCGAGCACGGGAAGGTCACGTTCAGCGGCCGGTCCTTTTCGAGCACCTGGGTGGTCCAGCTGGTGCAGCCGATGGTGTGGCCGGGCGTCAGGTGGGCGACGAGGGTCGTACCGCCCATCTTCAGCTTCTGCTCGTCGCCGAACGCCTTGTCGACCTTCACGGCGGGAAACGGGGTGAGGCCGTTGGCGTTGTCGCCGAAGTGCTGGCCCTTCTCCAGGGCCGGCTTGTCGGCGCGCGAGGCCCAGACCTTGGCGCCGGTGTCGGCCTTCAGCTGGGCCAGGCCGCCTGCGTGGTCGTAATGGGCGTGGGTGTTGATCAGCACCTTCACGTCAGACAGCTTGAAGCCCAGCGCCTGGATGTTGCGCTCGATCAGCTTGCCGCCTTCCGCCGAAGGACCGCCGTCGAGCAGCACGTGGCCTTCCGAGGTGGTGATCAGCCAGGCCGACAGCCCTTCGGAGCCGACGTAGTAGATGTTGCCGACCACCCGGTACGGCTTGATCGGCCGCGTCCAGTTGGCGTTGTCGTCGGCCCTGGCAACGACGCTCGTCGAGGCCAGGCCCAGCGCCAGGGCGAGAACGAGCGCCCTCATGCGGCGGCCTCGTGGGCCGGGGCGGTCTCGCGCACGCCCAGCACCCGGCAGATGGCGTAGACGAGGTCGGCGCGGTTCAGCGTGTAGAAGTGGAAGTCGTTGAAGCCCTGCTCCTGCAGCTTGGCGCACATCTCGGCGGCCACCGAGCAGGCGATCAGGCGGCGGGTCTCGGGGTCTTCGTCCAGGCCCTCGAACAGGTTGGCCAGCCACGACGGCACCGAGGTCTGGCACGCCGCCGACATCTTCTTCAGGCCGTTGAAGTTGGTCACCGGCATGATGCCCGGCACGATCGGAATGGTGATGCCGGCGGCGCGCGCCTTGTCGACGAAGCGCAGGAAGGCGTCGATGTCGAAGAAGAACTGGCTGATGCCCAGCGTCGCGCCGGCGTCGACCTTGGCCTTCAGCACGTCGATGTCGTGGTCCAGCGACGGGCTCTCTGGGTGCTTTTCGGGATAGACCCCGACCAGCACCTCGAACGGCGCGACGCCGCGCAGGGCGGCGGTGAGTTCGGTGGCGTTCTTGTAGCCGTCCTCGCGGGGCACGTAGACGCCGCCGATGCCGCCCTCGCCCGGAGGCGGGTCGCCCCGCAGCGACACGATGTGGCGCACGCCGATGTCCCAGTAGTCGTGGATCACCTCGTCGACCTCGGCGCGGCTGGCGCCGACGCAGGTCAGGTGGGCGGCCGGCTTCAGGCTGGTCTCGTCGAGGATGCGCTTGACGGTGCGGTGCGTGCGCTCGCGGGTCGAGCCGCCGGCGCCGTAGGTCACCGAAACGAAGGCCGGATCCAGCGGGGCCAGGCGGGTGATCGCCTCCCACAGGCTGGCTTCCATCTTCTCGGTCTTGGGCGGGAAGAACTCGAACGACACGCGCGGCCGGGCGGCGCCGACGGGACGCTCGCCGGCGCGGGCCACCGGCCCGATCACGCGACGGGTGGGCGGCAGGGTCATGCGGCGGTCCTTTCGGCGAGGGCCGCGCCGGGGCGCCGGGCGGTCCAGATCTTGACGGTCAGCCCCTCGGCCGAGGTCGGCGGCAGAGCGATGTTGGTTTCGGGGACCAGGCCCGCGGCCTCGATCCACGGCAGGATCTCGTCGTCGGCGAAGCCGAGGCGGCGATGCTGGTGGGCCTCGCGCAGGAACTCGTGATCGTGCGGGGCGAAGTCGGCTATCAGCAGCAGCCCCCCAGGCGCCACCAGGCGCGCGGCCTCGGCGACGGCGGCGGCGGGGTCGCCCAGATAGTGCAGCACCTGGTGCACGGTGACGAGGTCGGCGCAGCCGCCCGGCAGGCCGGTGTCGAAGATGTCGCCGTGGCGCAGCTCGCAGGCCGTCAGCCCTGCCTTGGCCACCTCGTCGCGGGCGATGTTCAGCATCTGCTGCGACAGGTCCAGCCCCAGGGCGTTCAACGCCCGCCCGCCGAGCAGCGTCAGCATGCGGCCCGCGCCCGCGCCCAGGTCGACCATCTCGTCGAAGGGCCCCTCGCCCGTCGCGCGCAGGATGGCCGTCTCGACCTCCTTCTCATCGACGTAAAGCGAGCGGATCTCGTTCCAGCGCGCGGCGTTGCGCGCGAAATAGGCCTGGGCCCCGGCCGAGCGCTCGGCCCGCACGGCGGCCAACTGGCCGGCGTCGCCCTGCACCACCGTGTCGTCGGCCTGGATCAGCGCCAGCGCCGCGGCGACCACGGCCCCGCCCCCGGACGTGCCGGCCAGGCGATAGAACATCCAGGCCCCGTCGGGAAAACGTTCGACCAGCCCGGCTTCGGCCAGAAGCTTCAGATGGCGGGAGACGCGCGGCTGGCTCTGGTCGAGGATCCGGCACAGTTCGAGCACCGAAAGCTCCTCGACCGCCAGCAGCGCGAGGATGCGCAGACGGGTGCTTTCGCCCGCCGCCCGCAGTACGTCGACAACCTGTTCGCTCGATAGCGCCATAGGGATATAAAGATATCTTTATGTCCGATTTGGCAAGCGAATTCTGCGGCGACAGGACGCTCCATATCCCGCCGCGCGGAGATCAAAAAGCCCCTCCACACGACCTCCGCGGCGCGATCGGGGATGAATCTTCCAATCCTCAGCCTTCGGCGGCCGGCTGCCACAGCTCCACCTTGAAACCGGCCGGATCCACCAGCCAGGCGAAGCGTCCGTACTCCTCGTCCTGCCGCCCCGTCGGCTCGACGCCCTCGGCGGCGGCCTTGGCCAGCACGCCGTCCAGGTCGTCGACAATCAGATTGATCATGAACGGCGCGGTCGAGGGCTCGAAATAGCGGGTGTCGGCCGGGAACGGCGACCAGTTGGTCATGCCGACCTTCGGGTGGGCGAACATCGCCCCGCCCCAGTCCTCGACCTTGATCCCCAGCACCCGCGCGTACCAGGCGGCCAGCCCCTTGGGGTCCTCCGCCTTGAAGAACACGCCGCCCAGACCCAGCACCTTGGCCATGCGATCCCCTCCCCTCGAACCGATCTCAAGCCGCCACGGGGCTGGCCAGCGGCTCGCCGTGGAAGTAGCGCCGCAGGTTCTCCAGGGTCAGGTTGACCATGGCCGGGATGCTGTCCAGCGTCGCGCCCGCCATGTGCGGGGTCAGCACGGTATGGGGCACGTCGGCCCAGCGCGCCGGCGGGGTGGGCTCCTGCTCGAACACGTCCAGGGCGGCCATGCCCAGGCGACCGTCCTTCAGCGCGGCGACCAGGGCCTCCTCGTCGACCAGCGACCCGCGCGAGACGTTGACCAGCAGGCCGTGCGGCCCCAGGGCGTCGATCACGCCGGCGTTGACCAGGTGGCGGTTGCTGGCGTCCGGACGGGCGCAGACCACCAGGATGTCGCTGTCGCGGGCCAGGGCCAGCAGGCTTTCCGCACGCGGCCAGCCGGCTTCCTTGGGGCGCGGCCCCCACCAGGCGACCTTGACGTCGAAGGCTTCGAGACGGCGGGCGACAGCCTCGCCGATGTGGCCAAGACCCACGATCCCGGCCTTGCGGCCGCGCAGACCGTGGCGCGCGCCCATGCGGTCCATCGAAGTCCAGCGGCCGGCGCGCACCCGGCGGTCGCCCTCGGCGATGCCGCGCCAGGCCCCCAGCAGCAGGCCCAGGGCGTGGTCGGCCACGTCGCCGGCGTTGAGGCCCACCGAGTGGGTCACCGCCAGGCCGTGGGCGCGGCACCAGGGCACGTCGACGCCGTCATAGCCGGCGCTGACGCAGGCGATCAAACCCAGGCGCGGCATTTCCGACAGCAGGTCGCGCGGCAGCACCATCTCGCCCGCGTGGACGATGGCCTGCACCTGCTTGCCCGGCCCCTCCAGGAAGGCCAGGCGATCGGGATAGTCCCACAGCCGATGCACTTCGTAGGCGCCCTCGAGCAGCGGCTGCATCGGCAACAGCATCTCGTGGGACAGGACGATGTGGGGCTTCACGACGGGGGTCTGCGACATACGGCTTCTCCGGTCCCGGCGCGCGGCGGAATGCCTCCGCCGCCGATCCGCGGGACGATCGTTCTTGCTGGGGACAGGCTACTCCTCTGACGCTCGCGCGCCAGCACTCAACACGCGACGCACGAACATCTGAAGCGCCGCTCTCAACCCGTCATGGGCGGCGACGGTTCCGTGCGCGGCGAAGCTGTGAACGCCCAGGCCGCGAAGGGGTTTTATCGACTGGCGCCGAGAACGGCGCTTTAGGGAGAGCTCCCATGTTCACGAAAACCCTCCTGGCGGGCGCGACGCTCGCCCTGGTCGCCTCCGGGGCCGTCTGCGGCGCGGCCGTCGCCAACCCGAAGGTCAAGGCCTCGGCCGCCGTGGCCAGCCCCAAGCAGCCGATCCCCTACGGCCAGCTCGAAGCCTATTCGAAGGCCTCGCCCAAGCAGCGCGCGACCAAGGACTGGTGGGCCGGCGAGGCGATGGTCGGCACGTCGGCCGACACCTCGGCGACGCTGCCGCCGGCCTCGATGAACGGCTCGATGTCGGGCGACGCGGCGGCGAGCACCGCGGTGAACCCGCCCACCACCGACGCCCCGCCCTCGATGCCGGTGACGCCGCCGACCAACACCCCGCCCGACGACATGATGGCCCCGAACCCGGGCTCGAACCTGCCCGGCTCGGATCCCGTCATGCCGCCGAAGGAACCCAAGTAGGCGCACAAGCAAAAGGGGCGGCCCCGATGGAGCCGCCCCTTTCTTTTCGTCTTCGACCGAAGCGCGCGCTTAGCGGGCGAACTTCTGGAACTTGATCCGCTTGGGGATCAGGCTGTCGGCGCCCAGACGGCGCTTCTTGTCTTCCTCGTACATCTCGAAGTTGCCTTCGAACCATTCGACGTGGCTGTCGCCCTCGAAGGCCAGGATGTGCGTCGCCAGGCGGTCCAGGAACCAGCGATCGTGGCTGATGACCACGGCGCAGCCGGCGAACTCTTCGAGCGCCTCTTCCAGGGCCTGCAGGGTTTCGATGTCCAGGTCGTTGGTCGGTTCGTCGAGCAGGATCAGGTTGCCGCCGGTGGCCAGGGTCTTGGCCAGGTGGACGCGGTTGCGCTCACCGCCCGACAGCAGGCCGACCTTCTTCTGCTGGTCGCCGCCCTTGAAGTTGAAGCTGCCGACATAGGCGCGGCTGTTGATCTCGCGCTTGCCGACGACCATCACGTCGGTGCCGCCGCTGACTTCTTCCCAGACCGTCTTGTTCGGGTCGAGAGCGTCGCGCGACTGGTCGACATAGGCCAGCTTCACGGTCTCGCCGACCTTGACGGTGCCCTGGTCGGGGGTCTCGCGGCCGGTGATCAGCTTGAACAGCGTCGACTTGCCGGCGCCGTTGGGGCCGATGACGCCGACGATGCCGTTCGGCGGCAGGCGGAACGACAGGTCCTTGAACAGCACCTTGTCGCCGTACTCCTTCTCGAGACCGGTGACTTCCAGAACCACGTTGCCCAGGCGCGGGCCGGGCGGGATCTGGATGTGGGCCTGGGTCTGGGCGGCGCGGGCGTTTTCCTGCGCGGCGACCATTTCCTCGTACGAGGCCAGACGGGCCTTCGACTTGGACTGACGGGCCTTGGGCGAGCTGCGCACCCATTCCAGTTCGCGGGTGAGCGCGCGCTGGCGGGCTTCCGATTCCGACTGTTCCTGGACGACGCGCTTCTGCTTCTGCTCGAGCCAGCCCGAGTAGTTGCCCTCGTAGGGGATGCCCTTGCCGCGATCCAGTTCCAGGGTCCACTTGGTGACCTGATCCAGGAAGTAGCGATCGTGGGTGACCAGGATCACGCAGCCCGGGAACTCTTCCAGGTGGTGCTGCAGCCAGGCCACCGACTCGGCGTCCAGGTGGTTGGTCGGTTCGTCGAGCAGCAGCATGTCGGGCTTGCTGAGCAGCAGGCGGGCCAGCGCGATACGGCGCTTTTCACCGCCCGACAGGCTTTCGATGTTGCTGTCGTTGGGCGGGCAGCGCAGGGCGTCGATCGCCATTTCGATCTTGGAATCGATGTCCCACAGATCTTTGGCGTCGATGATCTCCTGGAGCTTGGTCATCTCCTCCATCAACTCGTCGGTGTATTCCTCACCGAGCTGAGCCGCGAGGGCGTTGTACTTGTCGAAGACCTTCTTGTCTTCGCAGTCGGCGATCACGTTGCCCCAGACGTCCAGGGTCGGATCCAGCTGCGGCTCCTGCGGGAGGTAGCCGCGCTTGACGCCGTCGGCGGCGCGCGCTTCGCCCGAGAATTCCTTGTCCAGGCCGGCCATCACCTTCAGCAGGGTGGACTTACCCGAGCCGTTGACGCCGACGACGCCGATCTTGGCGTCGGAATAGAACGACAGCCAGATGTTCTCGAAGACCTTCTTGCCGCCGGGATAGGCCTTGGTCAGGCCCTGCATCTGGAAAATGTATTGCTGCGCCATGAGGGGCTTTTCGTCTCTCGGGTCGGGTTCGGGGATCGGCCGCTCAAATAGCGGCTGGGGCCGATTTGCGCAATCTCGGCCCCTTCACAGGTTCGTCGCCGGACTGTCGGCGAGGCGACAAAGAACCGTCGCAGCCACGTCGCCGATCCACGTTAGGCGAACAGCCCCAGACGCGCCCGGCGGCCTCCCCGCCCTCGGCGCACTAGGGGATAGTCCAATGAAGTCCGCCCTTCTGCTCAGCGCCGCCCTCGGCGCCCTCCTGTTCGCCGCGCCGGTCATGGCCGCCGAAAACCCCGCGCCGGAACCTGCGCCCGACGCCGCCGCCGAAGTCGAGGCCGTCGTCGTCATCGGCCAGGGCCAAAGCCGCCAGGTCCAGGTCCTCAACGAGGAAAGCATCGCCACCCAGGCCGCCGGCACGAGCCCGCTGAAGGCCATCGACAAGCTGCCGGGCGTCTCGTTCCAGTCGGCCGACCCGTTCGGCGCCTACGAATGGTCGACCAGCCTGTCGATCCGCGGCTTCAACCAGAACCAGCTGGGCTTCACCCGCGACGGCGTGCCGCTGGGCGACATGAGCTACGGCAACCACAACGGCCTGCACATCAGCCGCGCCATCGCCAGCGAGAACATCGGCAAGGTCGAGCTGGCCCAGGGCGCCGGCTCGCTGGGCACCGCCTCGACCTCGAACCTCGGCGGCACGCTGCAGTTCTATTCGCGCGATCCGTCGGAAGCGATGGGCGGCCAGGTCAACCTGACCGGCGGCTCGCAGAACATGCACCGCGTGTTCGCCCACTTCGAGACGGGCGCCCTGGAACAGCTGGGCGGCCTGCGCGCCTTCGTCTCGGTCGCCGACCAGAAGACCGACAAGTGGAAGGGCGGCAGCGAGCAGAAGCAGCGCCAGTACGACGCCAAGGCCGTCCTGCCGCTGGGCGAAGGCTCGCTGACCGGCTTCTACACCCGCTCGGAACGTCGCGAGCAGGACTACCAGGACATGTCGTTCGAGATGATCAAGCGTCTCGGCCGCGACTGGGACAACCTGATCCCCAACTGGAACCTGGCGATCGCGGCGGCCCGCGCCTACCAGACCGGCACGGCCCTGCCCGCCCCGTTCGCCACGGTCGACGACGCCTATTACGCCGGCGCCGGCGTGCGTGACGACGACCTCTACGGCGCGACCCTGGCCCTGCCCTTCGGCGACCGCGTCGACTTCAAGGCCACCGCCTACCAGCACAAGAACAAGGGCCAGGGCCTGTGGTACACGCCCTACCTCGCCAGCCCGGGCTTCGGCGCGGCCGGCTCGGACGCCGCCCCGCTGTCGATCCGCACCACCGAGTACGACATCGATCGCGGCGGCCTGACCGCCAGCCTGTCGGTCGACCTGGGCGCCCACAAGCTGAGCGGCGGTTTCTGGACAGAGACCAACCACTTCAACCAGGCCCGCCGCTTCTACGCCGAGACGATCTCGCGCCCGTCGCGCGATCCGCTCGACTTCCAGCAGAACCCCTTCGCCACCCAGTGGCAGTACCGGTTCAAGACTGAGACCCTGACCGGCTACATCGAGGACAGCTGGGCGATCACCGACGCCTTCAAGGTCAATTTCGGCTTCAAGGCCATGAAGGTCGAGAACAGCGTCGAGACCGTGGTCGGCAACCCGCTGGCCGGCACGATCAAGAGCGAGGAAACCTTCCTGCCGCAGGTCGGCGCGGTCTACGCCTTCGACAGCGGCCTGGAAGTCTTCGGCGGCTACACCGAGAACATGGCCGCCTACGTCTCGGCCGCCACCGCCGGTCCGTTCGCCTCGCAGAGCCAGACAGTGGTCAACTACGTCGCCAAGACCCTGGAGCCGGAAAGCTCCAAGACCTGGGAAGGCGGCGTCCGCTACCGCAACGGCCGCTTCCAGGGCGTCGCGGCGCTGTATGACGTGACCTTCGAGAACCGCCTGCTCAGCGCCTCGACCGCCTCGCCGATCCTGGGCCTGCCCGCCGTGCTGTCGAACGTCGGCTCGGTGAAGACGCAAGGCGTGGAACTGGCCGGCGAATTCCGCCTGACCGACGCCTGGTCGGTCTACGGCTCCTACACCTACAACAGCTCCGAATACGAAGACGACGTCATGAACGGCGACGGCACGATCGCCGCCCGCACCGCCGGCAAGACGGTCGTCAACACCCCCAAGAACCTGTTCAAGGGCGAGGTGAAGTTCGAGCAGGGCGGCTTCTTCGCCCGCCTCGGCGTCAGCTACACCGGCGAGCGCTACTACACCTACGAGAACGTCGGCGGCGAGGTCGACGGCTACACCGTGGCCGACCTGACCTTCGGCTACCGCTTCGACGGCGAGGGCTGGAGCAAGGGCCTGGAGATCCAGGCCAACGTCACCAACCTGACCGACGAGGACTACATCTCGACCGTCGGCTCGGGCGGCTTCGTCAACCGCGACACCGCCGGCACGACCATGACCCTTCTGCCGGCCCCGCCGCGCCAGGGCTTCGTGACCATCAAGAAGGCGTTCTGATCAAGCCTCCTCCCTTCCCCCTCGCTGGGGGAAGGGCCGGGGTTGGGGGCGACGCGGCGCTGGACAACAAGCGCTGCTTTGCCCTCTCCTCTCGTAGAACACCCCCATCCCAACCCTTCCCCCATCGAGGGGGAAGGGCTTTTTCGTGGAGGCTGCTCCGTGACCGATCTCTCCCGCCGCTCGGCGCTTGGCCTGTCGGCCGCCGCCCTGGCCGTCGCGCCCGCCGCCGCGCAGGCTGTCGTGGACGCGCCTCACCCGGCGCTCGACAAGCCGCTCACCCGCATCGCCTTCGGCTCCTGCGCCAAGCAGGACAAGGACCAGCCGATCTGGGAGGCGATCTTCGCGGCCAAGCCCGATCTCTTCGTGTTCCTGGGCGACAACATCTACGCCGACACCCGTGATCCCAAGGTGATGGCCGCCAAGTACGCCATGCTGGCCGCTAAGCCCCATTTCAGGCGGCTGCGCGACGAGATTCCCGTGGTCGCTATCTGGGACGATCACGACTTCGGCGAGAACGACGCCGGCGGCGACTATCCGATGAAGGCCGAGAGCCGCCGGCAGTTCTGCGACTTCTGGGGCGAGCCCGAAAACTCCCCGCGCCGCACGCGCGACGGCGTCTATGCGGCCTATGTCTTCGGTCCCGAGGGCCGCCGGGTGCAGATCCTGCTGCCCGACCTGCGCTGGAACCGCACGCCCCTGGCCGAAAAGACCTTCAAGGGCGGCTACAAGGCCTGGGCCGTCGCCCGCGGCTTGCAGGGCAAGGAGACGCCCGGCCCCTACGACCGCATCGCCGACCACGACGCCACCATGATCGGCGAGCCGCAATGGACCTGGCTGGAACGCCAGCTGGCCCAGCCGGCCGACCTGCGCGTCTTCGGCTCCAGCCTGCAGGTGCTGGCCGACTTCGCCGGCTGGGAAAGCTGGATCAACTACGCCCGCGACCACCAGCGCCTGTTCGAGGCCATCCGCCGCCAGAAGGCCGAGCGGCTGTTCTTCGTCAGCGGCGACACCCACTACGCCGAGGTCAGCAAGCTCGACCTCAACGTTCCCTATCCGATGTGGGACGTCACGTCGTCGGGCCTGACCGAGGTGTGGCCGGTCACCCCGCCCAACGCCCTGCGCGCCTCGGCGGTGCTGCGCGAGCGCAATTTCGGCCTGATCACCATCGACTGGTCGCCGCCCGCCCCCAAGGTCACGGTCGAGATCCGCGACGAAAAGGGGCAGGTCCGCATCACCCAGGCGATCGATGCGGGGACGCTGCGGGTGGGATGACCCCCTCCCCAGAACCCGAGGATCGTCATTCGACGCGGAGGATGTCTAGTCCACGATGATCAGGACGTTGACCGACTCCGTGTCCGACCGGTCACTGCACGCGCCCAGGCCCGCGATTCTGACCAGCTTGCCCTGAGACTTGACGGTCAGCAGCGTCGCCAGTTGCGCCTGACCAGCCGAGGTGGTCGTGTTGATCGTCCAGCCATAGCCCGGCTGGTGACACGCCGGAGCCGCGCCGGTCCGCGTTCCGGTGTGCGAGAACACCACCACGCCGCTGCGCTCCACTTGGACGTCGGTGATGAGGCCGGCGGCGGCCTCCGTCGCCCCAGCCTGGGACGCGGCAAGGCAGGCCATCACGCAACCGGCGGAGAGGGGGAGAAAAGCCTTCAGCATTACGAATGCGCTCTTGATTGGAAAGTCGCGCAACCTATGCCGGAGCGGTAAGCAAAAGACGACCCCGCCTATTGCGGTCGCTGCATCAGCCGCTCGGCGCGGCGGCGCATGGCGGCGGCCAGTTGCAGCAGGGCCAGGGCCGAGGCCTCGTCGCGCTCGGCCGCGCGCATGGAATAGACCCTCGCCAGCACCAGCAGCGCCTCGGCGCGGTCCAGCCCCTCGGCGCCGAACATCTCGGCGATGGAGTTGTCGAGCTCGGCCAACTGATCGTCGGTCAGCAGGTTCAGGAGGTCGTCGTCGGTCAGGTCTTCGGGCGCGGTGCTCATGTTCCGCGCACCATAGCGGGAATCGCGGCGTCTAGGCGACCTCGACCGGACGGGCCTCGGCCAGCAGCGGATTCAGGAGGCGCGCGAAGCTGTCGTACGAAAAGGCGCCGGCCTTGGCGTGGCGCACCACGCCCTTGCGGTCGATGACGAAGTTGGTCGGCACGGCTTTGTCGCCCAGGTTGCCGGCGATCAAGCTTGCTCCCAGCCTTCCGCCGACGAACGAAGCGCCGTTCACACGGGCAAGCAAAGCGCCTAGGCTCGCGCCATGGACCGTCACGCTTCACTCGCAGCCATGTCCTCGATCGGCCGTCGCGGCCTCTATCGCGAGGTCGAGCCGTTCTCCTTCGGCTGGCTGCCCACCGGAAGCGCCCACGAGATCTATTACGAGGAATGCGGCGCGCCGCGCGGCAAGCCGGCGGTGATCCTGCACGGCGGCCCCGGCGGGGCGATCAACCCGACCATGCGGCGGTTCTTCGACCCGTCGCGCTGGCGCATGACCCTGTTCGACCAGCGCGGCTGCGGCCGCTCGCGCCCCAACGCCAGCCTCGACGACAACACCACCTGGAGCCTGATCGCCGATATCGAGCGGCTGCGCGAGCACCTGGGGATCGAGAAGTGGACCGTGTTCGGCGGCTCCTGGGGCTCCACCCTGGCGCTGGCCTACGCCATCAAGCATCCCGACCGGGTCGAGGGCCTGGTGCTGCGCGGGGTCTTCCTGCTGACCGACAAGGAGCTGGCCTGGTTCTACCAGGACGGCGCCTCGATGCTGTTCCCCGACGCCTGGGAACGGTTCCTGGCCCCGATCCCGCCCGAGGAGCGCGGCGACCTGATGGCCGCCTATCACAAGCGCCTCGTGCATCCCGACCGCCGCGTCCAGGCCGAGGCCGCCAACGCCTGGAGCCAGTGGGAGGGCGACACCATCTCGCTGCGCGGGCCCGAGGCCCGGCCGCCGAAGTTCAACGAGGAAGACTTCGCCATCGCCTTCGCGCGGATCGAGAGCCACTTCTTCGTCAACCGCGGCTTCTTCCCCGAGGACGGCTGGATCCTCAACAACATCGAGACGATCCGGCACATCCCGGCGTGGATCGTCCAGGGCCGCTTCGACGTGGTCACGCCCCTGGCCAGCGCCTGGGCTCTGCACCGCGCCTGGCCCTCGGCCCATTTCGAGATCGTCTGGGACGCCGGCCACGCCTCGACCGAACCCGGCGTCATCGACGGCCTGATCCGCGCGACAGAGGCGGCGTACGGGCGTTAGGCGACCTCTTCCACCAGTTCGCGCACGTCGATCGCCTTGCAGCCGGCCGCCGCGGCCGCCTGCAGGCCCTGGACGCTGTCCTCGAACACCAGGCAGTCGCCCGGCGCCACGCCCAACCGGCGGGCGGCTTCCAGGAAGAGGTCCGGAGCCGGCTTGGCCGCCGCCACGTCCTCGATCGTGACGATGGTGTCGAACAGGACGTCCAGCCCGCGCGACTTCAGGCTCAGCCGCACGAAGTCCGACGGTCCGCTGGAGGCCACCGCCATCGGCAGGCGGCCGTGGAACGCGCGGGCGATGGCCGTGACGGCCTCGATCTCGGCCAGGCTGTCGATCCCGGCGCTGTAGGTCGCCCACACCGCCTTCATCACCTGGGCGCGGTCGAGGGTCTGGCCGACCTCCTGCTCGAAGGCGTCCATCAGCATGTCGCCGGAAAAGCCGCCGCGCTCCAGGTACCAGGACGCCTCCATCGCATGACCCGTGGACCGCAGGCCCGCCGGCCAGGCCAGGGCGTAGAGGCCCAGGCTGTCCACCAGGGTGCCGTCGCAGTCGAAGATCAAGGCCTTGGTGTCGGGGAAACGCTCTTTGATCACTGGATGTCCCGGTTGCGGCCGCGCGGGGGAGGAAGGCGGCGCTTCTGGCGCGACCCTATAGACGAGTCTTGCGGCGCCGTTGCGGCGGCGTCTCAGCCGCGCAGCTGATGCCCGCGCCTGCGGATGGCCAGGCTCTCCCAGCCGCCCACCAGCACCAGCACGCCGGTGGTCAGCAGCGACAGCACCAGGGGCGAGACCAGCGGCGAGACGGGGATCAGCAACAGCAGCACCGCCATGCCCGCGCCGCGCGACGGCGACCAGATGCGGAACACCGCCCGCTTGAACAGCACCCCGCCCAGCAGGAACAGCAACGGTCCGCCGATCAGGGCGGCCGAGATCTTCGGATCGGCATGACCCACCGGATGGTGGATCACCCACTCGTCGCCGACGGCGGCCACGATGATCCCCGCCACCGGCAGGAGGTGGCTGTAGGTATAGGCGATGCGCGCCACCCGGCCCGGATCGTCCGAATGGCTGATCGCCTCGCTGGCCGCCTCGGCCGTGAAGGAGAAATAGATCCACCACATGGCGATGCTGGCCACGAACGACGAGGCGAACGAGGCCGCCACCACGGGCGTCCACTCCAGCCCGGCGGCGGTCGCGCCCATGACCAGGATCGACTCGCCCAGGGCGATGATCGTGAACAGGGCGCAGCGCTCGGCCAGGTGCGCCCCCTCCACTGTCCAGTCGGCGGTCTTGCTGCGGCCAAGGCCCGGGGTCCAGAAGCCGGCGGCCGGCGAGGCGTACTCAATGGCGATCGCCGCCGCCCAGCAGGCCAAGCGCGCCTCGTCGTGCAGCAGGCCGCCGCTAATCCACAGCACTCCCGACACCACGAGCCAGGCGGTGATGCGTAGGAAGTTGAGCTTCAGCCCCCTGTCGTGGCGCACGCTCCAGGCCGTGAACAGGCTGCGCCCCACCTGGATGCCCACATAGGCCAGGGCGAACAGCAGCCCCCGCCCCTCGAAGGCCGTGGGGATCGACATGGTCATCACCATGCCCGCGGCCATCACCAGGAACAGCATGATCTGGACCGGCGGCCGCTCGGGATCCAGCCAGTTGGTGACCCAGGCGGTGTAGATCCAGGCCCACCAGACGGCCATCAGCAGCAGGCCCGTCTCGACCACGCCCAGCAGGCTCGGATGGCCGATCAGCCCGTGCGACAGCTGGGTGATCGCGAACACGAACACCAGATCGAAGAACAGCTCCACATAGGTCACTCGCGCGTGGCCGCCCTCGCGGATCCGCAGCAGGCCCCCGCCCCTGGTCTTGCTCATGATCGCTCGCGCCTTTCCGCCCGGAATCGAACCCCAGCCTAGAACGAATCCCCGGCTCGAACGCTATGTGGACATGAAGCCGCTCGACCTCTTGAAGACACGGGCCGCCATCGTCGGCCTCCCCGTCGCCCTGACCCTCGGCGCGATCGCCGGCGTCGCCATGCAGATCGGCCCGCAGGAGCGCGAGCCCCAGCCCTACGCCGAAGTCCAGGGCAGCCAGTACGCCGAGGCCGCGCCCATGGTCTGGCCCGCCGGCAAGGTCCCCGACTACGTCATCGGCCAGGATTTCCTGCGCCCGCCCGTGGACGAGACGCCGGTCGTGCTGACCTCGGCCGATATGGCTCAGATGGGCCTGATCGAGCCCGCCAGCTACGAGCCCGATCCCACTGACGCCGACATCGTCTCGGCCTCGGGCGCGACCACCGTGGCGCTGGACGACCAGCCGACTGTCCCCACCGAACCCGCCGACGCCCCGCCCCGCAGCTTCGCCTCGACCAGCGGCGACATCCTCGACAAGCGCCTGCCCGAGGAGGTGATCGCGGGTCCGCCGGCCCAAGCCCCCGTCCCGACCGAAGTGGCGCTTAGGTACTGATCCTTCTCCCCTTGCGGGAGAAGGTGGCGGCCGCAGGCCGACGGATGAGGGGTCGAAAGCCCTATCCATAGAATTCTGAGAGACCCCTCACCCGACCTCGCGCCGCGAGGCCGCCCTCTCCCGCAAGGGGAGAGGGACGCCACCTTCCGGCCTCCCCCTTGCAGCCTCCCGCCCATGCGACCGGTAACTGTGCCGTTTCGCGCCACACGGGAACGCGCATGGACGCCGCGGCGCTAGACAGGATCGAGGAGGACGGCGGGCTCTTGCGCACGCTGGAGGCCTGGGCCTGCGGCTTCGTGCTGTTCATGCTGTCCAACGCCCTGATCGGGCCGTTTCTCGATCCGGAACAGGCCGGCGGCGAGGACATGCCGCTCCTCCGCCTGATGTGGCTGCCGGTCTATGCGCTGATCCTGGCCCTGGTGCTGTGGCGCGCGCCCCGGCTGATGAAGTTCTGGCTGCCAGCGAGCCTCCTGAGCCTCTTGGTATTCTGGGTGTTCGCGTCGGCCTCGTGGTCGTTCGACCCGGGCACCACCAACCGCCGCGCGCTGGCGGCGGCCTTCACCACCCTGTTCGGGTTCTATTTCGCCGCCAGCTTCGACGGCCGCCGCATGGCCGAGATTCTGGCGACCACCTTCCTGATCCTCGGCGCCGGCGGCCTGTTGGCCGCGATCGCCTATCCGAAGATGGGCGTGCAGCACGACATCAACGCCGGCGACTGGCGCGGCCTGTGGTTCGAGAAGAACCAGATGGGCGCGATGATGGTCTACGGCGCGCTGGGCGCCATGGCCGCCATCCTGGCCGGCACGAAGCATCGCAAGCTGTTCATCGGCGCCATCGTGCTGTGCGCCTTCATGATCGTGATGAGCAAGTCCAAGACCTCGCTGATGGTGCTGCTGATCGGCCTCGTCGGCTCTGGCCTGCTGGGCATGATGCGGCGCGGTCCGGCCACGGCGATCACCATGGTCTGGCTGGGCGTCACCGTCGTGGGCGGCGCGGCCATCGTCATGTGGCTGGCCCCGGAACTGCTGTTCAAGGCCCTGGGCAAGGACCCCACCCTCACCGGCCGCACCGAGATCTGGGACGCCCTGATGCGCCAGTCGGCCAAGGCCCCGCTGACCGGCTACGGCTACGCGGTGTTCTGGCGCGACGACTCCGTGCCGGCCCTGTTCATCCGCAAGGAGACCGGCTGGAACGTGCCCACCGCCCACAACGGCTGGCTGGACGTGCTGGCCCAGCTGGGCTGGGTAGGCGTGGGGCTGTCGGCCCTGGTGCTGGGCCTGCCGCTGCTGGTCGCGCTGTTCCGGTTCGACAAGGTGCGCGACGGCTACTGGGCCACGCTGTTCCTGGTCATCTTCCTGATCACCACCTTCTCGGAAAGCTTCATCCTGGAGCGCAACGGCATCGCCTGGGCCCTGGCCTGCGCGGCCGCCACGCGCCTGCTCGGACCCGCGCTTGGCCTCGCCGCCGCCCCGCGCGCCGAGCGCCCGAGGCGCCCGCGCGAGGAGCCGCCGCTGACCTGGCGACTGGCGCCGCCCGACCCCGCGCCCGAAATTTGGAGCCCCGCACCCGCTTTCGGACGCCGGACGGTCTCGCCTTTGGCCGCGCGTCCGACTATTGGAGCGGCATGACCGACTACACCCACCAGCAGATCGTCGCCCGCGGCGCGCGCGCCGACGCCGAAGCCGCCGCCGACGCCATCGACAACATGCCCGGCCTGGAAGGCGCCACCTACTCGATCCTGGAAGAGGACGAGGACAAGGGCATCTGGCGCATCGACGCCTTCCCGACCACCGAGGAAGAAGACGCGTCCCTGCTGGAGCTGCTGGGCGGCTATCCGCTGAAGGTCGAGCGCGAGGCCCTGGCCGACGCCGACTGGCTGGCCATGGCGCTGTCGGGCCTGCCGCCGGTGCGCGCCGGCCGCTTCTTCGTCTACGGCATGCACGACCGCGGCCGCCTGCCGGCCAGCACGGTCAACCTGCGCATCGAGGCCGGCGCGGCCTTCGGCACCGGTCACCACGGCACGACGGTCGGCTGCCTGCAGGCCTATGACCGCCTGATCAAGGCCAAGAAGTTCAACAAGGTGCTCGACGTCGGCGCCGGCACGGGCCTCCTGGCCATCGCCGCCGCCCGCACGGGCGCCAAGCTCGCCGTCGGCACCGACATCGACAAGCCCAGCGTGCGGATCTCCAAGGAGAACGCCAAGGTCAACATGGCCAACGCCCGCTTCGTCCACGCCTCCGGCCTGTCCAACAAGCTGGTGGCCCAGAACGCCCCCTACGATCTGGTCTTCGCCAACATCCTGGCCCGCCCGCTGATCAGCCTGGCCCAGGACATCAAGCGCGCCCTCGTCCCCGGCGGCACGGTCATCCTGTCGGGCCTGCTGCGCACCCAGGAGCGGATGGTCAAGGCCGCCTACCTGTCGCGCGGCTTCAAGGTGGTCAACCGCATCCACCGCGACGCCTGGGCGACCCTGGTCCTGCAACGCCCGTAGGCTTTCGCCCCGCCCCTCGGCGACGAGGGGCGGAACGCCTATGCTTGGCTCCACGTTTTCCCGGACAACATCGTTCGAGGAAACGACCATGACCTACACCGATCCTTCGCTTCATCCCGAGGCCCCGCGACAGCCCGAGCGCGTGGTTGAGATCCGCCGCGAGTCGAGCCCGCTGGGCTGGCTGGTCGCCGGCGTCGTGGCCATCGTGGCGGTGATCGCCGTGGCCTTCATGCTGACCGCCCGGCCGATGGACGCCAGCTCCGACCAGCTCGCCCAGGCCCAGGAACAGGGCCGCGCCGCCGGCCTGATCGAGGGCGCGCAGGTGGGCCTGCAGACCGGCGCCGACCAGGCCCGCCAGGCCGCCGAGTCTTCGGCCCGCGACGCCGCCTCCGCCGCCGACAGCGTGCGCCGTCAGACCGAGCTCCAGGCCCAGACCGCCGCCGACGCGGCGCAGGACGCCGCCGCCACCGCGCCGGCTGCGACCGACGGCACGGCCCCGTCGCCTCAGGCCGACGAACCCCGATAACTCCCCTTCCAAGTCGGGCGCATGCGGCATACATCGGCTGACATGCGCCAGACCTTCGATGAATCCACCGATCCGGGCTTTGGCCCGCGCCACGTTCCGCTGATCCGCGAGGCCATGGCCCGCCAGGGTCTGGACGGCTTCCTCGTGCCGCACGAGGACGAGCACCAGAACGAATACCTGCCTGCCGCCAACGATCGCCTGGCCTGGGCCAGCGGCTTCACCGGCTCGGCTGGCGCTGGCGTCATCATGAGCGACCGCGCCGCCGTCTTCGTCGACGGCCGCTACACGCTTCAGGTCCGCGAGCAGGTCGACCAGGGCGTGTTCGAGATCCGCGACCTCGTCGAGGGCGGCGTGCCGGCCTATCTCGAGACCGCCCACAAGGGCGCGGTGATCGGCTACGACGCCCGCCTGCACAGCCCCGCCGCGCTCGACGTGCTGAAGGCCGCCGCCGCCCGCGCCGGCGCGACGCTCAAGCCTGTCGCCGCCAACCCGCTGGACGAGGCCTGGGGCGCTCAGCGTCCGGCCCAGCCGCAGGCCCCGGTGGTCCCCCACCCGACCCAGTACGCCGGCGAGGAGAGCTCGGCCAAGCGCGCCCGCGTCGGTTCGGGCCTCGGCGCCGATGCGGCGGTGATCACCGCTCCGTCCTCGATCGCCTGGCTGTTCAACATCCGCGGCGGCGACGTCATCCGCACGCCCCTGCCGCTGGCCCAGGCCGTCCTGCGCGCCGACGGCAGCGCCCGCCTGTTCCTCGACCCGGCCAAGGTCACCGAAGAGCTGCCCGCCTGGCTCGGCAACGAGGTCTCGCTGGAAGCGCCCGAGGCCCTCGAAGGCGCCCTGGCCGAACTGTCGGGCAAGTCGGTGCTGGTCGACCCGGCCCAGTCCTCGGCCTGGTACTTCGACACCCTGGTCGCCGCCGGCGCCAAGGTCGTGCGCGGCATGGACCCCTGCACCATGCCCCGCGCCTGCAAGAACGAGGTCGAACTGGACGGCACGCGCGAGGCCCACCGCCGCGACGGCGCCGCCCTGACCCGCTTCCTGCACTGGCTGGCCACCGAGGGCCAGGTCAGTCCGCCGGACGAGAAGGAGGCCGTCGCCAAGCTGGAAAGCTTCCGCGAGGCCACCGGCGTGCTGAAGGACCTGTCGTTCGACACCATCGGGGCGGCCAACGGCCACGGCGCCCTGCCCCACTACCGCCCGACCGAGCGCAGCAACGAGCGCGCGGCCCTGGGCTCGCTGCTGCTGGTCGACAGCGGCGGCCAGTATCTGGACGGCACCACCGACGTCACCCGCACCGTGGCCATCGGCGAGCCCTCGGCCGAGATGGTCCAGCGCAACACCCTGGTGCTCAAGGGCCACCTGGCCATCGCCCGCCTGCGCTTCCCGGCCGGCACCACCGGCTCGGCCATCGACGCCCTGGCCCGCATGGCCCTGTGGGCCCACGGCCTCGACTACGACCACGGCACCGGCCACGGCGTCGGCGTCTATCTGGGCGTTCACGAGGGTCCGCAGCGGATCAGCAAGGCGCCCAACACCATCGCGCTGCAGCCCGGCATGATCGTCTCCAACGAGCCCGGCTACTACAAGGACGGCGAGTACGGCATCCGCATCGAGAACCTGGAAGTGGTCATGCCGGCCGAAACCGTCGGCGGCGGCGATCGCCCGATGCACCGCTTCGAGGCCCTGACGCTCGCCCCCATCGACCGCCGCCTGGTCGACAAGGCGCTGCTGACGGCCGAAGAGATCGCCCAGTTCGACGCCTACCATGCCCGCGTGCACCGCGAGATCGGCCCGCGCGTCGAGCCCGAGATCCGGGCCTGGCTGGAAGAGGTGTGTAAGCCTTTGTGATCCCTCTCCCCTTGCGGGAGAGGGTGGTCCCCGCGAAAGCGGGGATCGGGTGAGGGGTCGCACGAACAGAAACGCCGCGAAAGCCGATCAGCTTTCGCGGCGTTTTGCGTCTGAGAGACCCCTCATCCGTCAGCTTCGCTGACACCTTCTCCCGCAGGGGGAGAAGGAGGGCTCTACTTCACCCGCGTCCAGGTCTGGGTCTTGCACAGCGGCGCGACCACGCAGCCCTTCAGCTTCAGGGTGTCGGGGTTGGTCATGGTGATGGTGCCCGAATAGGTCTTGCCGTCGTCGGCCTTGTAGACCTTGCCGCCGGTCCATTCGGTCGGGCCGCCGCTGAAGCCCCACAGCAGCTGCAGGCCCTTCAGCGGACGATTGCGCAGGGACGGGTCCTTGTTCTTCTCGTCCTTGAGGGCCGGGTTCTTCTTGATGTTGTCCGAGGTCAGCAGCTTGCCGCACAGGCTGTTGCCGCAGCGGCTGATCTCGACCTGGCCGCCGTTGGTCTCGGTCTGCCACAGACCGGAGATGTCAGCGGCCATGGCCGGCGCGACGAAGGCGGCGCTGGTGACGGCGGCGAGGATGGCGGTCCTGAGCATTCGGTTTAGACTCCCTTGGCGCGTTGCGTTTGGAACGCGCGTTTTATCCCTCGTCGCCTATCTCGCCGGGATCGGCAAGGCGATTTCAGGGCGCTCTTCAGCGCAGGGGCGTAACCATTGCTTGCGCCGCCTGGTTCCGCTCGCGCCCGCGGCCCCAACCGGCGGTCGCCTTCTCCAGGCGCGGCTTGATCCAGTCCTGCAGCGGCGCGTCGACCAGACGCTCGAAGAGCCAGGCGAACACCAGGGCCGCCGGGAAGGCCATGGCCCAGATCGCCCAGTGGGCGGCTTCAGTTAGAGCGACCTCCTGGTCCAGCAGGCGCTGCACGGCGAACCACACCGCGCCGACGAACTGGTTGGTCAGGTAGAGCGAGAACGACAGCCGGCCACCGGTCTTGGCCCAGCCCCAGCCGTTCTGGGCCGAACCGCTGGCGGCGAAGATCAACAGGCCCAGCAGGGCCAGGCTGGGATAGGCGAACTCGCCGACGACGTTCAGCACGACGAAGCCGACCACCGCGAACACGGCCAGGGCGTCGGCCAGCTTCGGGCCGATGACGACTTCGCGGGCCAGACGGGCGATCAGCACGCCCATCAGGAACAGCGGAATGGCGCGATAGAGGCCGTTCTTCAGGTGCAGGTGGAACGACGGCAGGCCGAAGACCTGGCGCGAGAACACGTCCACGGCCACGAACACCGCGCAACCGACCAGCAGCGCCATCCACGGCGAACTGATCCGGCCGAACAGCCGCCACATGGTCGGGAACAGGGCGTAGCAGACCAGCAGGGCCGACAGGGTCCAGGTCGGCATGTTCCAGCCCGACGGCCCCTGGAAGCCCCAGGTCTGGATGAGCAACACCTGCTGGGGCAGCTGGTCCCACTGGTACCATTGCGGATTGCGCGGCTGCATGCCCAGCGCCGTGGTGCCCAGCACCAGGGCCACGAAGGCGGCGATCATCACCAGGTGCGCGGGCCAGACGCGGCCGATGCGCTTGATCAGGAAGGCCCCGTCGTGGATCTGGCCGGCCGCGACGCGCGAACCGTAGGCCCGGCCCAGCACGTAGCCCGACAGCAGCAGGAAGAAGTCGGTGGCCAGATAGCCCCGCCCGAACGCCGGATGGATCGAAAACAGCGAGACCGGCGCCTGCTCGGCGTAGTGATAGACCACGATGAAGAAGGCCGCGAAGAACCGCAGCGCGTCCAGCGGCCCGCCGCGGGACAGCGGACGCGCGACCTTGGCCGTGTTTGCACCAGTATCGGACATGGCGGACTCCTTCGGGGATGAAGGAGCAAGAGCGGCGCCAGCGGAAGCCCCCTCAGTCGCCTTCGCCGCCAAGATCCTCCCCCCGAAGGGGGAGGTGGCCCGAAGGGTCGGAGGGGGAAGTATCTGATGAGATCAGAGCAGCCCAAAGGCGGCAGTCACTTCCCCCTCAGCCGCTCCGCGACAGCTCCCCCTTCAGGGGGAGCATCTGCATCAATCCCCCCGGTCGCCCTTCATCAGCCGCGCCTTGTCGCGCTGCCAGTCGCGCTCGGCGGCGGCCTCGCGCTTGTCGTGGGCCTTCTTGCCCTTGGCCAGGCCGATCTCCAGCTTGGCCAGGCCTTTCTCGTTCCAATAGAGCTTCAGCGGCACCAGGGTGCGGCCGTCGCGCTGCACCGCGCCGATCAGCTTCTCGATCTGCTTGCGGTGCAGCAGCAGCTTCCGGTGACGGCGCGGCTCGTGGTTGAAGCGGTTGGCGTGGCCATAAGGGGGGATGTCGGCGTTGATCAGCTTGATCTCCCGCCCTTCGACCGACGCATAGGACTCGGCGATGTTGGCCCGGCCGACGCGCAACGACTTCACCTCGGTGCCGGTCAGCATGATGCCGGCCTCGAAGGTCTCCTCGATGAAGTAGTCGTACCGGGCGCGCCGGTTTTCCGCGATCGGCTTGGTCATCAGACCAGACCCGCCTCGCGCATGGCTTCCAGGATCGCGGGACGCACGGCTTCGCTGCAGGTCGTGATCGGCAGGCGCACGTCTTCCGTCGACAAGCCAAGCTGGGCCAGGGCGAACTTGGTCGGGGCCGGCGATGAGTCGAGGAACAGGGCCTTGTGCAACTTGATCAGGCGGTCCTGCCAGTAGCGGGCCGTCTCCCAGTCGTTGCCGAAGCAGGCGTTCATGAAGGTGGCGCAGGCGTCCGGCGCGACGTTGGCGGTGACCGAGATCACGCCGTGGCCGCCATGGGCCATGTAGCCCAGGGCCGTCGGATCATCGCCCGACAGCATGACCCAGTCCTCGCCGCAGGTGATGCGCTGCAGGCTGATGCGGGTCAGGTCGCCGGTTGCGTCCTTGATGCCGACGATGTTGGGCAGCTTGGACAGGCGCACCAGGGTGTCGTTGGAGATGTCCACGCCCGTGCGGCCAGGCACGTTGTAGACGAACACCGGCAGCTCCACGGCGTCGTTGATCGCCTTGTAGTGCTGGTACATGCCCTCTTGGCTCGGGCGGTTGTAGTACGGCGTGACCACCAGGGCCGCGTCGGCGCCGACGGTCTTGGCGTGGCGCACCAGGTCGCTGGCCTCGTCGGTCGAGTTCGAACCCGCGCCGGCGCTCACCGGCACGCGGCCGCGGGCGGTCTTCACGCACAGGTCGACGACGCGCTTGTGCTCGTCGTGCGACAGGGTCGAGGTCTCGCCCGTCGTGCCGACCGGCACCAGGCCGTGCACGCCGCCGGCGATCTGGCGCTCGACCAGGGCGACGAAGCCTTTCTCGTCGACCTCGCCGTTCAGGAACGGGGTGACCAGGGCCGGGATGACGCCCTTGAACGGGGAATGGACCATGACTTGCAATTTGCCGTGAGCAGACGCCGCGAGAGTTGCGGCTGAAACGTGGGGGCGGACAATATGTCCCCGCCCCCATCGACCGCAACTGGTCGTTCCGACCTTTTCGTCACTCTGCGGCGTTGAAAGGCGGGTCGATCAAGCGGCGAACCGGGCTATACGGCTCATGCGGCCCCAAATCGGCCGCCGAACGCCCTCATCAAGGGCTCGCACCACCGCCTCGGTACTGAAGGAGACCGCGTTTTGGCTTTTGGGATTCGTCGGCTTCTTCTCGGTTGCGTCAGCCTGACCCTGGTCGCGAGCGTCGCCGACGCCCAGACCGAGCAGCTGGACGACGAGGGCCTGCCGAGCGCGCCCCAGCCCTACACCGGTTCGGCCCGTCCCGGCCTCGTCAACACCCCGCCCACCGCCTACGCCGGCACGCTCAGCGACACCGACGCGGCCAACCTGCGCGCGGCGGTGATGGGCCAGCGCTCGGCCTCGACCGTGCGCGCGGCGATGATGGGCATTTCAGATCCCCTGGCCCGCAAGATCGCCCTGTGGGCCCTGGCCGATGTCGGCGCCGAGAGCATGAGCTTCTTCGAGCTCGACCAGGCCCGGCGCGACCTCAACGGCTGGCCGCGCAGCTCGCGCCGCGACATGCCGGCCGAGAAGGCCCTCTCCACCTCCGGCCTCACCCCGGCCCAGACCATCGCCTGGTTCGGCGGCTCCGAACCGCAGACCGCCGAAGGCGCCATGGCGCTGGCCAGCGCCTACCAGGCCAGCGGCCGCAATCAGGACGCCACCAACCTGATCCGCCGCTTCTGGCGCGGCAAGACCTTCGAGGCCGACGCCCAGCGCGCCATGCAGGCCCGCTTCGGCGCCATGCTCACGGCCGACGACTACGCCCAGCGCGCCGACATGCTGCTGTATGGCCCGCAAGGCCCGGCCGCGCGCGACATGGTCGCCATGCTGCCCTACGACCAGCAGGCCACCGCCCAGGCCCGCATCGCCCTGCGCTCCAACGCGTCGAACGCCAACGACCTGGTGGCCGCCCTCACTCCGGCCCAGCAGGTCTCGCCGGGCGTCGCCTTCGAGCGCGCCGCCTATATGCGCCGCAAGGGCATGGACGTGATGGCGCTCGACCTCGTGCGCTACTTCCCCGCCGCCCCGCCGTCCGACGACACCGCCGGCCCCATCTGGCGCGAGCGCAAGCAGCTCGTCATGTCGGCGATCAAGAACGGCGACAGCCGCGGCGCCTATGCTGCCGCCAACGCCGGCCTGCCCGGCGGCGCCGATGCGGCCGAGGCCGAGTTCTTCGCCGGCTGGATCGCCCTCTCCCGCCTCAAGGACGCCAACGCCGCGGCCGCCCATTTCGGCCGCATCAACGAGATCGGCGCCTCGCCGATCACCCGCGGCCGCGCCCTCTATTGGCAGGGCCGCGCGGCCGAGGCGCAGGGCGACGTGATCGCCGCCCAGGCCTTCTACGCCGAGGGCGCGCGCCACATCACCACCTTCTACGGCCAGCTGGCCGCCGAGAAGGCCGGGATCAAGGAGATCCGCCTCGACAAGGATCCGGTGATCACGGCGGCCGACCGCGCCCGCTTCGAGAGCCGCGAGCTGATCCGCGCCGCCAAGCTGCTGCGCGACGTCGGCGCCAACGACGCCTTCCGCGCCCTGGTTCTCTACATCGACGACCAGCTGCCGACGGCCCAGGAACAGGCCCTGCTGGTCGACTTCGCCCGCAACACCGGCGACCAGGATCTGGCCATGCGCGCGGTCCGCACCGCCGCCCAGCGCGGCTTCATCCTGCCCGAGCGCGGCTACCCGCTGCTCGACCACCATTTCACGCCCATTCCGGGCGCGGCCGAGACCGCCTTCGTCTATTCGATCTCGCGCCAGGAGAGCAATTTCGACCCCCGCGCCCGCTCGGGCGTCGGCGCGCGCGGCATGATGCAGCTGATGCCGCCCACCGCCGCCGGCGTCGCGCGCAAGCTGGGCGAAAGCCACAGCGTCGATCGCCTGTTCGAGCCCGACTACAACATGCGCCTGGGCTCGGTGTACCTGGGCGACATGATCAACCGCTTCAGCGGCTCCTACATCATGGCCGCCGCGGCCTACAACGCCGGTCCTGGCCGCCCGCCGCAGTGGACGGCCCTGTGCGGCGACCCGCGCGGCGCCAGCACCGATCCGCTCGACTTCATCGAGTGCATCCCGTTCAGCGAGACCCGCAACTACGTGATGCGCACGCTGGAGACGACCATGGTCTACCGCGCCCGCCTCAACGGCGGCGTCGCCCCCCTCACCCTCTCGGCCGACCTCAAGCGCGGCGGCTACAGCTATGCGCCGGCTTCTGGGACGATGGCGCCGATCGGCGGACGGTAGGACGAGGTCGAACTCAATTAAAAGTTGATTTTAAGATGAAGCTCCACTCGTATTGGAGCTCATGGCCCTGCTGTATCAACCACGACCCGGCGAAGTCGTGATGTGCGACTTTCATGGATACGTCCCGCCGGAAATGGTGAAACGACGGCCTGTGGTCGTGCTGGCTCGAAATCGGCGTAATCGCCTTCTGGTGACGGTGGTTCCGCTTTCGACGACCGAGCCGACGCCGTTGGAGCCCTACCACCACCTGCTGCCTCAAAGCCCGGCGCCGAACGCGCAGGGCGTCGCATGCTGGGCCAAATGCGACATGGTCGCGACCGTCGCCCTGGCCCGTCTCGATCGTTGCAAGGCTGGACGCGGCAGATACGTGACGCCTGCGCTGCCCGCAGCGGATCTGGCGGCGATCCGTGCGGGCGTTGCAATCGCCTTGGGCGTACCTTAGATTACAACGGTTCCCGTAAGGGACTTGTGAGCCTGCCCCTCAAAAGGCAGCCGGTGCGGCGACAGACGATGACAAGTCTCGCCGCTTCCGCGAATGGGGCCGGGAAACCGGCCCTTTGTCATTTTCAGCGCGCCTCAGATCCCCTTCTTCTTCGCGTAGGCCTCGAACAGCGTCGGCCAGGCCGCGACGGGCTTGCCGGCGATCGAACGCAGGCCAAAGCCGTGGCCGCCTTCCTCGAAGACGTGCAGTTCGGCCGGGATCGCCTTGGCCTTCAGCGCCGCGAACATCATCAGGCTGTTCTCGACCGGCACGGCCTTGTCGTCGGCGGCGTGAACCAGGAACACCGGCGGCGTGCGCCCGCCCACGCCCGTCTCGGCCGAATAGGCCTGCACCGCCTCGAACGAGGGCGCGGCGCCCAGAAGTTGCTTGCGCGAGCCGGCGTGGGTGGTTCCGGCGACCATGGTGATCACCGGATAGATCAGGGCCGACAGGTCCGGGCGCGCGGAAAGATCGTCGGCGGCGTCGACGCGGTCATAGACCTGGGCCTCGAAGCGGGTGGTCAGGCTGGCCGCCAGGTGTCCGCCGGCCGAGAAGCCCATGATGGCGATGCGGTTCTGGGCGAACTTCATGCCCGGCGCCCACGAGCGCACCAGGCGCAGGGCCCGCTGGGCGTCCTGCAGCGGCGCGTCCGGGCCCGCGCCCCAACCATCGCCCGGCAGGCGGTAGAGCAGCACGAAGCAGGTGTAGCCGCGATCAGCCAGCCACTGGGCGGTCTCGAAGCCCTCCTTGTCCATGACGACGCGCTCGTAGCCGCCGCCGGGGATCAGGATCACCGCCGCGCCGTTGGGCTTGCGCGGACGGAACAGGCTGAGCGTCGGCTTGCGGGTGTGGGTGACGGCCCGGTCGCGCGGTCCCTTGCCGTCGCTGCGCTCGATCACGGTCTCCTGCGCGGTCACGCCCGCCGAGCCCGGCGGATCGTTCGGCCAGAGGGGTCGCACCTCGCTCGGCTCGGGAACGGCCGGCTTGCGCGCGGCGCTGGCCATGCTCGCGCTCGACAAGGCGGTGATCCCTGCCAGCAGGGCGAAGGCGCTCCGGCGGTTCAGTTGCGGCATGAGGTTCCCTCCAAGCTTTACTTACTGTTTGGCGCGGACCTTAGAGCGCCCGGTAACCGGTGGACAAGATCAGCGACGCCCGCCGCCGAACTTCAGGTGATGCAGCACGATCCCGCTGGTGGTCGCCACGTTCAGCGAGTCGAAGCCGTTGGCCATCGGAATGCCGATCCCTTGCGCCCGCGCGATGACCTCGGCCGACAGCCCCGGCCCTTCGGTTCCCAGCATCACCGCCGCGCGCGCCGGCGGCTCCAACTGGGCCAGCGTCCGATCCGCCGATGGCGTTAGGGCCAGCGGTGTGAAGCCCGCCTCGGCCAGCAGGTCGATCGCGTCCTCGCCCCGACCGATATAGCCCGTGGGCACGCTCAGCGTGGCCCCCACCGAGACGCGGATGGCCTTGCGATAGAAGGGATCGCAGCAGTCGGCGTCCAGCAGCACCGCGTCGGCGCCGAACGCGGCGGCGTTGCGGAATATGCCGCCGAGATTGTCGTGGTTGGCCATGCCGAACAGCGCCACGACCACCGCCCGCTCGGGCAGCCCCGCCAGCAGTTCGACCGCCGGAATCGCCCTCGGCTTGCGCCCCACCGCGAGCACGCCGCGATGCAGGTGAAAGCCGGCCACGGCGTCCAGCACCGCCTGCTCGACCAGGTAGACCGGAGTCTCGTCGGGCAGGCCGGCGAACACCTCCGACAGCTTGTCCTGCCGCTTGGGGTCGATCAGCAGCGATTCCACCCGCCCGGGCGCATCGCGCACGAAGGCCCGCAGCACCGTCTCGCCCTCGGCGATGAACCGCCCTTCCCGGCCCACCAGGTCGCGCTCCTTGATGTCGCGATAGGCGGCCACGCCCGGGTCGGCGGGATCGGTGATGGCGATGAACTGCGGCACGGGGGCTCCGCTGAAACTCTAACGCACGCCCCGTATCGGAAGGATCGCCAGACCGCCAGCCATGGCCAGCCCCGCCGCCACCAGGAACAGCGCGTGATAGTCCGTCCGGCTCGGCCCCAGGAACCACACGGCCAGCACGGGGGCCAGGGCCTGGGGCAGCGTGTTGGCCAGGTTGATGACCCCCAGATCCTTGCCGGCGTCGTCCTGCGAGGGCAACACCTGGCTGACCAGGGCGATGTCGACGGCGTAGTAGCAGCCCGCCCCGCAGCCGAAGACCACGAAGCCCGCCAGCACCACGCCCCAGCCAGGCGTCAGCGAGAAGGTCACCATGGCCGCCGCCAGGATCATGGCCGCGCCCGCGGCGAACAGCTTTCGCCGTCCCAGGCGGTCGCTGAGCATGCCGAACAGCATAGCGCAGGCCACGTTGGCCACGGTCGCCACGGTGGTCAGCAAGGCCAGCCCCTGCTCGGCCCTCTGGCCCGGGAACAGCGCCGGATAGTTCAGCGCGTCCTGCAGGTAGTAGAGCATGTAGCACTGGGTCAGGGTGATCGCGACCAGCACCATGAACCGGCTGACCCAGGCCAGGGCGAAATCGGGATGCTTGCGCGGGTCGACCCAGAGGCCTTTCAGAAACCCGATCAGGCTGAAGCGCTCGGTTGCGTCGGCGGTGATCGGCGGGTCCTTCAGGCGCAGGGCGAAGGGGGCGATGGCCAGGACCAGCACGACGCTGATGGCCGCATAGCGTGAGGCCTCCGAGGCCAGCAGCCCGCCGACCAGCACCGCGCCCGCCACCGCGCCGATCGGGTGACCAAGGCTCAGGAACGCCGCCACCCGGCCCTTCTGGGCGTCGGGCACGCGGTCGGGCAGCAGGGCCAGCAGGGCTGCGAACAGCATGTTGAAGGCCAGCTGGAAGACGATGACGCCGAGGATCAGCTCCAGCCGGCTGTCGGCCAGCATGATCGCGCCATAGGCCAGCACGGTGCCCACCAGGCCGATCAGCAGCCAGGGTCTCCGCCGGCCGAAGCGCGAGGTGGTCCGATCGCTGATCGCCCCGGCCAGCAGGTTGGCGATGCTGGCGGTCAGCGCGCCCCAGAACGCCGTCTGGCTGAGAACCAGGGCTTTCTGGGCGGGATCCAGCGCGGCGGCCTTCAGCGGCAGCAGCACCTGGATCAGCGGCATGAAGCTGATGAACGCGCCGATCTGGGCGAAGGTGAAGGCGGCGATGAAACTGGGCCGAACCGGTTCCACCGGCCGGCTGGCGCCGCTCCGCGACATGGCTGCTCCCTGTGACCGACGCGGTCATTTAAAGCCGCCGCGTTCGCCTGCCCGGCGACCTTCGCCGCGCCGCCAGCCCCCGGCAAGGGGCCTTCAGGCCTGTCCCCGAGTTTTTTCGTCGCTGGCGGGGTCGCCCTGGGCACGACAAATGCTCTAGGCTCGGACAAAGGGTTGAGTCCGCTAGCGGGGGAAACGGCAGACCGATGGCCTCGGTGACCATCTACGACGTGGCGGCGCGCGCCGAGGTTTCGATCAAGACCGTCTCGCGGGTCATGAACAACGAGCCGAACGTGCGGCCGATGATGCGCGAGCGCGTGCTCGAGGCCGCCCAGGCGCTCGGCTACAGCCCCAACCTGTCGGCCCGCAGCCTGGCCGGCTCCAAGAGCTTCGTCATCGCCGTGTTCGTCGACGCGGCCCTGACCATCGACCACTGGCGCAGCGAGCGCGGCGCCGACTACCTGTCGCGCATCCAGCTGGGCGCGACGCTGCAATGCCGCGACGCCGGCTATCACCTGCTGGTCGAGCTGATCGACCACGAAGCCCCGCAGATCCGCCAGGAGGTCGGCGCCCTGCTCGCCGCCCTCAAGCCCGACGGCGTGATCCTGACCCCGCCCAGCTCCGACAACGAGATCGTGCTGGAGCTGCTCAACAAGGCCGGCACGCCCTATGTGCGCCTGGGCCCGGAAGAGGCCGACGGCCCCGGTCCGCGCGTCCACATGGACAATTTCGCCGCCGCCCGCGACGTCACCGAGCACCTGGCCGGACTTGGCCACAAGCGTATCGGCTTCGTGGTCGGCGAGCCGCGCCACGGCGCCAGCCAGGCCCGACGAGCCGGCTACATCGCCGCGATGGAAGCCCGCGGCCTCTCCGTCGACGAGGCCTGGATCCGCCAGGGCGACTTCACCTTCCAGTCGGGCCACGACGCGGCCAAGGCCTTGCTGGCCCTGCCCGACCGCCCCACGGCGATCTTCGCCTCCAACGACGACATGGCGCTGGGCGTGCTGGCCGCCGCCGCCGAGGCGGGCGTGCTGGTGCCTGGCGAGGTGTCGGTCGCCGGCTTCGACGACAGTCCCAGCGCCCGCTTCTCGCGCCCGCAGCTGACCACCGTGCGCCAGCCCGTGGTCGAGATGGCCGAACTGGCCACGCGCCTGCTGATCAAGGGCCAGGTAAAGGGCGGCGCGGCCGGCGCCATGGCCGCGCCGATCGACGAGCTGCTGCCGTTCGAGCTGATCCACCGCGCCTCGACGGCCCCGCCGCCGGCGCCGTAGGGCCACGCTAGAGGCCGATGTATCCGCGCCGCGCGGCGGCCACCACCGCCTGGGTGCGGTCGCCGACGTTGAGCTTGAGGTAGATCGTCTTCAGGCACGCCTTGATCGTGTCGGGCGACACCGACATGCGCCGGGCGATCTCCTTGTTCGCCCGCCCCTCGGCCACCTGCAGCAGCACCGTCCGCTCACGCTCGGTGAGCGGTTCCTCGAGCGCATGCAGGGCGATCTCCTGGGCGATCTCGGGCGCCAGGATCCGCCGCCCCGCATGGACGTTGCGGATCGTGTCGAGCAGCTCCTTGCGGATGCAGTTCTTGAGCAGATAGCCGCTGGCCCCCGCCTTCAGGGCGCGCAGGGCCAGGGTGTCGCCGGGATAGGTGGTCAGCACGATGACCGCCGCCCGAGGGTCCAGGCCCCGGATGCGCTCGATCGCCGTCACGCCGTCCAGTCCCGGCATCTGGATGTCCATCAGGGTGAGGTCCGGACGCAGGCGGCCGAAGGCTTCCAGCGCCTGCAGGCCGTCGGCCGCCTCGCCGACCACACGCATGTCGGTCTGCCGGTCCACCAGTCCGACGATGCCGTCGCGCAGCATCGGATGGTCGTCCACCACCAGGATGCGGATGACATCGGCGGCGTCGGGGCGAAGATCATCCATGCCGGGCCCTCCAGGACAGGCGTTCGCGCCACGACGGCCACGGGCGCGGAACATACGCCGTTCGCGCCGGAATGGTGACGACTATGCGCGTTCCTTCGCCCGGCCGGCTGTCGATGACCAGCCGGCCGCTGAGGGTTCGCGCCCGTTCGCGCATGCCGGCCAGTCCGAAATGGCCGTGCCGGCCCGTGCGCAGGATCTCGGGCGCCATGCCCCGGCCGTCGTCCACGACCGACACGGTGAGGCGCCGGGGTCCGAACACCACGCGGATCTCGATGCAGCCCGCGCCCGCATGGGCCCGTGCATTGGCCACGGCTTCACACACGATGGCCAGCACCTCGTCGGCCGCGATCTCGTCCAGCGGCCTGGAAGCGCCCTCCACGAAGACCCCCACCGGCGGCCCGCCCTCTCCTCCCTGGGTGAGCTTCGAGAGCGCCGCTTCCAGGTCTTCGGCCCGATCGGCCGCCCGCAGGTCCAGCACCCGGTCGCGGGCCTGGCCCAGCACCTCGTCGGCGGCGTCCAGCGCCTGTTCCAGCGGCGCCCGCTGGGGCTGGCCGCGCGGCAGGTCGTCGACGATCAGCTGGAAGCGCAGGATCAGCCCCTGCACGCCCTGCAGCAGGGTGTCGTGCAGTTCGCGGGCGATCCGTTCGCGCTCGGCGATCCGCTCGTTCATCCGCGTCCGCATCCGCCCCGTCACCGCTCGCAGCCGGATGCGGTAGAGCGCCCAGACCATGGCGGCGAACGCCAGGAGGCAGAGCACCAGGAACAGCCGTGACTGCCAGAAGGTCGGCGGCACGGTCACGTCGAGCGAGGCCCCCGTGGTGTTCCAGACCCCGTCGTCGTTGGCGGCCACGACGGTGAAGCGGTACTGGCCCGGCGGCAGGTTGTTGTAGAAGGCGGTGCGGCGCGCTCCGGCCTCGACCCAGCCATCGTCGATCCCCGCCAGTCGATAGCGAAAGCGCACCCGCCCGGGCGTGCGCAGGCTAAGCCCGGCATAGTCGATCTGCAGGTTCGAGGCCCCCTTCGGCAGCACGACGGGGCCGCTCGCCGACACCGGCCGTCCGCCCGCCGTCACGGCCCGGATCACGATCGGCGGCGGCGCGTCGTTGCGCATCAGGCCGCCGGGCGTGATGCGCATGACGCTGGCCGTTCCCAGGAACCAGAGCCGCCCGTCCCCTCCCCGCGCGGCGCGCACGCCGTCATAGCGCGCCGAGCCGCTGATCAGGCCGTCGAGCTCGTCGAAAACCCGATGCGGGATCGGCGCCTCGGGGTTGGCGAAGGCCCTGGCCAGGTCTGCCGCCGACACCCGCACAATGCTGGAGAAGGTGAACAGCCAGACCTCGCCGTCCGGCGTCTCCAGCATGTAGCGCACGTTGCGCAGCCAGGGATGGCGGCGCAGGTCGATGTGATCGATCCGCCCGGCGCCCAGCCGCGCCAGCCCCGCCGCCCCGCCCGCGACCAGCCCCGCCGAACCGTCGTGCACAAAGGTCAGGCGTCCCAGCCGCAACTGAGCCGCACTCCAGGTCGTCGTCTTGTCGCCGTCGAAGCGGATCAGGCTTGAAAAGCCGTTGATGACGATCGGTCGTCCCTGACGATCGATGGCGAATTGCGCGTCACGCAGATCGGCCCGGCCCCGAAGGTCGTGCCAGCCGTCCTGGTCGTGCATCGCCAGGCCACGGTCGCTGGAATAGAGCCATAGCTTGCCGCCGCCGCTGACCGCGCACTGGAACAGTATGCGCGGAGCGTCCATGGGAAACGACCGCGCCACGCGGCCGTCCTTGATCTCCTCTACGACGCCGTCGTGCACCAGGAAGGCGCTGCCGTAACCGCCGCAGACATGCATATCCCGCATCGCGTTCCGGCGGATGCGAAGCGGCGGCTGATAGGGACGGATGACAAAAAGGCCGGTGGTGTCGCCCACATAGACGCGGCCCGCCCCGTCCTCGGCGACGAAGTACTCGTCGGCGCCGGCCGGGATCGCCGGCTCCTCCACGATGCTCGGCGCCACGAAGGCGTTGAGGCCCCGGTCGCCGCCGGCCCAGACCGTGCCCTCGCGATCGACGAACACCGAGGTCATCTGGTCGTCGGTCAGGCCGTCCTTGACGCCGTAGGTCGTCATCACGCCAGGCCCATCGGGATGGGTGATGCGGAACAGGCCGGCCGAACCGGTGGCGCCCCACAGGCTGCCGTCGGGCGCGAAGACGATCTTGGTGCGCAGCCGCCGCCCCGGCGCCGGATAGTTCGGCAAGCCCCGCGTGCTGGTCTGGCCGGCGGCGTAGTCGGGCAGTCGGCGCGTGCCCTCCTGGTCGGAGATCCAGATGTGGCCGGCGCCGTCCTCGGCCAGTCCCGGCCCCAGGGCGACCCTGGCGTCCGTCGCTTCGAAGCGGCGCGCGCCCCGGCGCAGGAAGAACAGCCTGTCCTGCGTGGCCACCCACAGCACGCCGTCGCGGGCGGCCACCATCGACATGATCCAGCCTTCGGGCGCGGCCCAGCCCGGCCCCAGCGTTTCCCAGCGCCCGCCGACGAAGCGGGACAGCGAGGCCGAGCCCCGTGCATTGACCGCCCAGATCACCCCGTCCTGATCCTGCAGCAGTTCGGTGATCTGGCGCGAAGGATCGGGCATGCGGGTCGAGATGAACCGGCCGTCGCGAAACACCGACACGCCCTCGCCCTGGAAGCGGCCCACCCACAGCTCGCCGGCGCGGGTCTCCAGCATCTGGGCGACGCCGTAGAACACCGTCGGGTCGTCGCTGGCCGGCGAGAAGGTGTCGAAGGTCACGCCGTCGAACCGGGCCAGGCCGTCCGAGCCCGAGATCCACAGATAGCCGTCGCGGGTCTGGACAATGTCGTTGATCCGTCCCGGCGCGGCGGCCGCGCCTCGCCAGGCGGTATGGCGAAACTGCGCGATCGAAAGCGTGTCGGACTGCGCCAGCGCCATCGGCGCGGCGAGCAGGACCACGGCCTGCACGATCAGCGCCAGGACGCTTGGCCAACCTCGACAGTTCGTCATCGCGTCCCCCAGAAGCCGGGCTGAAGCCTCGCCCCACATTGCGCCGATCCGCGCCGCCCTCTCATACCCATCCGGGTAAACGCTCGCCCCCCGGTTGGCCTTGAGGCTCAAGCACGAGCGAAGAACACTGTCATCGGAAATCGCGGAGGCGTCGACGAGCGCCGGCCGCACGCCTCCGGAGAGACACCGATGACCCGAACGCTCCTGCGCGCCGCCGCGGCGGCCGCCATCGCCGCCGCCCTGGCGTCGGCCGCGCCCGCCGTGGCCCAGCCGCCGCCCTTCCCCGCCACGTTCAAGACCAGCGAGATCGCCACCAACGGCGCGACCATCCACGTCCGGGTGGGCGGCAAGGGTCCGGCCGTGGTGCTCCTGCACGGCTACGGCGAGACCGGCGACATGTGGGGGCCGATGGCCGCCGACCTGGCTCGCGACCACACCGTCATCGTACCCGACCTGCGCGGCCTTGGCCTGTCGTCGCGCCCGGCCGGCGGTTACGACAAGAAGACCCAGGCCGGCGACGTGGCCGGGGTGCTGGACGCCCTGAAGATCGACAAGGCCGATCTGGTCACCCACGACATCGGCAACATGGTCGGCTACGCCTTCGCCATGCAGCACCCCGAGCGGGTGACGCGCTTCGTGCTGATCGACGCCCCCGTGCCGGGGATCGGCCCTTGGGAAGAGATCCTCAAGAACCCGCTGCTCTGGCACTTCCGCTTCGGCGGTCCGGACATGGAGCGGCTGGTGGCCGGCCGCGAGCGCATCTATCTCGACCGCTTCTGGAACGAGTTCTCGGCCGATCCGGCCAAGTTCTCGGAAGGCGCCCGCGCCCACTACGCCAAGCTCTACGCCCTGCCCGGCGCCATGCACGCCGGCTTCGCCCAGTTCGCCGCCTTCGACCAGGACGCCATCGACGACAAGGCCATCCTCGCGCAGAAGGGCAAGCTTCCGATGCCGGTCCTGGCCCTGGGCGGCGAGAAGTCGTTCGGCCTGACCATGGCGGCGGTGATGCGCTACACGGCCAGCGACGTCACCGAGGGCGTCATCCCCGCCCCCGGCCACTGGATCATGGAAGAGAACCCGGCCGCGACGGTGAAGATCGTCCACGACTTCCTCGACGCCAAGCCGGCGGCCAAGCCATGAGCCCGCGCCTCGCCACGCTCCTAGGCCTGATCCTTGTCGCCTCGGCCGGGCCGCTCCACGCCCAGGACCTGCGCCTGACGCCGCCCGAGATCGCGGCCCTGGCCAAGGGCGGCGCTGGGGCCGGCACCTCCGGCGTCGCCGGGATCCAGACGACGACCCTCTACGGCGACCCGACCAAGGCCGGCCCCTACACTATCGAGATCCGGGTGCCGCCCCATACGCGCATCGCCGCCCACAGCCACAAGGACGATCGCACCGCCGTGGTGGCCTCGGGCGTCTGGTTCTTCGGCTACGGAAAGAAGAACGAGGACCCGCTGGTCAAGGAACTGCCGCCAGGCAGCTTCTACACCGAGCCGGCGGGCGTGGATCACTTCGCCCAGACCCATGACCAGCCGGCCAGCGTCTACATCTTCGGCTACGGCCCCACGAGCACCGACTACGTCGTGGCCGCGGACGCACCCAAGCACTGACCTGAACGAGAAAGGGGCGCAGCCCTCGCGGACCGCGCCCCTTCTGATCTCTCAAGGCTGGAGAGCCTTAACGCCCCGGCCGGGCGAACGCGGCGACCTTGGCGCGGGCCGCGTGCACCGGATGCTCCGGCTCGGCATAGCGCTGGGCCGGGGCGGTCGCCCCGATCCGGAAGCCGCCGACGTGATTGGCCAGGTCCGCCGCTTCGGCCCGCAGCGCGCGGGTGGCGTCGGTGGAGCGCTGGGCCATGGCGGTGTTGCGCTGGGTGACCTGGTCCAGTTGCCCGACGGCGCTGTTGACCTCGGTCAGGGCGCTGGCCTGCTCGTTGGCCGAGGCGGCGATCTCGTTGACCAGGCTGTCGATGGCGCCGACCTTGTCGACGATGCCGCGCAGGGCGTCGCCCGTCTGGCGCACCAGCTCGACGCCCTCGCCCACCTGGCGGCTGGAATCCGAGATCAGGCTCTTGATCTCCTTGGCGGCCTCGGCCGAGCGCTGGGCGAGCGCCCGCACTTCCTGGGCCACGACCGCGAAGCCCTTGCCGGCGTCGCCGGCGCGAGCGGCTTCCACGCCCGCGTTCAGGGCCAGAAGGTTGGTCTGGAAAGCGATCTCGTCGATGACGCCCAGGATGTGGTTGACCTGGTTGGACGAACTTTCGATCTGGCTCATGGCCTCGGCGGCGCGGGTCACGACCGCGCCCGAGCGCTGGGCCTCGGTGGCGGCCTCGCCGACGCGCGAGGAAACCTCGCGGGCGCTCTGGGCGGTCTTGGCGACCGTCGAGGTCAGCTGTTCGACCGCGGCGGCGGTCTGTTCCAGCGTGGCGGCCTGCTGCTCGCTGCGCATGGCCAGGTCGTCGGCGGCCGAGGCGATCTCGTCTGCGCCCGAGCGGATGCCGCGGGTGGCGCGATCGACCGCGCCCATGGCCTCGGCGAGAGCGGCGGCGGCCTGGTCGAAGTCGGACTTCAGGCTGACGAACTCGGGCGACAGCGCGCCGTCGACGCGGGCCGACAGGTCGCCGGCCGCCAGGCGCGAAAGGGCGTCGCCGACCGCGCGCACGGCGTCGGCCTGGCGCTGCTCGGCGCTGGCGCGCTCGGCTTCCAGCTGGTCGCGCTCGTCCTGCAGCAGCTCCAGATAGGTCGAGATGGCCAGATCCATGTCCAGCATCACGGCCTTGTTCAGCGCCACCAGGCCGTCGGCCAGGTCGGTGTCGCTCTTGGCGCTGGCGAACAGGCCCTTGGCGCGCTTTTCGACCATGGCGCGGATCAGCTTCTCGGCCACCAGGGCGTAGCCGCCGATGTACCAGCGCGGCTCAAGCCCGATGACGGCGTGCGCCTTGCCGATGCGGGCGACGTCGCCCTGATAGTCGGCGCCGTACTCGGCCGTGGCCAGGCGGCGCCAGTGCGAGGCCTGCCGGCCTTGGGCGTTGCTGATGTGGGCGTCGTTCGAGAACATCTTGCGCGTCTCGGGGAAGGCCCGGACCTGCGCGTAGAAGGCGTCCAGCGCGCCGTTGATCTCGGCGTCGATCACCGGCTTGGCGGCCCGCAGGGCGGCGCGGTCCTTGTGGTCGAAACGCATGAAGCTCATGCGCTGGTCGAGCTGGTTCTGCGCGCTCATGCCGCCACCCCTGGTCACTGGAATCCTGATCCGAAGAGCCGTGACGGCAATTCATTAACCAAGATTGAAACCCAGGCGGGTTCTTACGCAAAAGCCGTACAAGCAGCCGCCCTGCGACGTCCCGTCACGCCGTCCAGAGGTAGCGCCAGGTCTCCGAGATCGGCTTGCCGTCGCGCGTCAGGCGCAGGCTGAGCTCGGCCTGCTTGCCCGTGGGCTTCAGGCCGAACGCCGCCCGGGCGGTCGCCGCGCGGGGATAGGGCGTGATGTTGCTCCAGGTGGTCTCGCCGCCCTTGGCCTCGATGTCGAGCTTAACGCCGTCCAGCCCGTCGGCCAGCATCGGCCCCGACAGGTCGATGGTGAACATCCGAAGGCCGTCCTGGGCGTCGGCGCCCGTGCGGGTGCGCACCACCCTCGCCTCGCCGTCGCCCAGCCGCTCGCCGCCCCAGTGCAGGCGGTAGGACAGGTCGACGCGCGAGCCGGCCTCCCAGGGCGCGTCCGGCCGCCAGAAGACGGCGATGTTGTCGTCGCTCTCCTTGCGGGTGGCCAATTCGGCCAGCACCACCGCGCCCTTGCCCCAGTCGCCCAGCGGCTCGACCCACAGGCTTGGGCGCAGGTCGTAGCGGGCTTCCAGATCGCCGTAGTCCTCCAGCCGCCGCGCGCGCTGCACGAGGCCAAAGCCCCTGGGGTTCTCGTCCTGAAAGTAAGACAGCCGGTGGGCGGTCGGATTGGTCAGCGGCCGCCAGATCTGCTCGCCGGTCCCGGTCAGCATGGCCAGGCCGTCGCTGTCGTGCACGGCGGTGCGGAAGTCGTCGCCGCGGGGACCGTCCGAGACGTTGAACAGGAACATGCTGCTCTGCGCGGCCACGCCCATCTTGGTCATCTTCACGCGTGGGAAGATCGTGGCCGTCACGTCGAAGGTGACCTGCTGGCCCGGCCGGATCGTGAAGCTGTAGGCGCCCGTGCAGCTGGGGCTGTCCATCAGCGCATGAACCACCACCGTCTCGGCGCCGTCGGCCGGACGCTCCAGCCAGAAGCGCTCGAAGGTCGGGAACTCCTCGTTGGGCTCGCCCGCGCCGATGGCCAGGCCCCGCGACGACAGGCCGTAGAACTGGTCGCGGCCCAGGCTGCGGAAGTAGCTCGCCCCCTGGAAGACGGCGATCTCGTCCAGCTTGTCGGCGCGGTTCAGCGGCCACAGCAGGCGCAGGCCCGAGAAACCGCCGATGGCCTTGGCCGCCCCGGCGTGCTCGCCCGGCACCTCGAACATCTCCGGATCGAACGGCACCGGCCGCGCCATGCCGCCCTCGACCTCGTAGATCGGGAAGACGCGCGGATAGAGATAGGCCGGCGGGAAGAACTCGGCGCGGAACGGCGCTGGGCGGTCGGCCCACAGGGCGTGCTCGCCGCGGAATCGGATTCGGAAATATTCGTCGTAGGACAGGCCCGCCAGGCCCTTGTCGCCGCCGGCGGCCGGCGCGCGATAGGGCTTCTTGGCCAGATTTTCGGCCAGGGCGCGCAGGATGTCGGGCGAGAACGCCTCACCCTCGACTGGCGTTGGTTGCGCCGCAACAAGACGGGGGAGCATGGCCATCAGCGCTCCGAGAGACAGCGTGCCGAGCGCCCCGCGCCGGCTGACAGAAGCAAATTCCATGCGGCCCTTCTATGCCGCGCGCCCGGGCGACGCTACAAACCGAGCGTTGGATTATCGCCAGTTGACGGCGTCTTTGCGGCGGCGCCGCATAAAGCTGCAAGCCTGGTCGTCCGTGTTCGGCCATGATCAGGACGCAACAAGCTGCGCCTTGAAGCGTTTGAGCCGGACGCGCAGTCCCTGCTAGGCTGGGCGTGCGTTGTAACGAGGGGTAAGCGCAGTAGATGGGCGTGCCGGCGGAATTCACCCTGGACGACAAGGACGGCGGCAAGTCCGTCGTGCTTTCCGGGGACTGGACGGCGCGCGGCATGGCCGACGCCGGTCTGCGACTCGCCGAGGCCATGAAGGGCTCCGAGTCGTTCGACCTCGACCTCACGGGCATGAACCGCTGCGACACGGCCGGCGCCTACGCTATCATCCGCGCCGCCGACGGCCGGCTGACCGCCGGGAACATCAAGGCCCGCCCCCAGACCATCCGCCTGCTGGAGCTCGTCGGCGAGGCCACCCAGGCCGAATGCCCGCCCGACAACCGCCTGCACGGCGTCGTCGCCCTGCTCGACCGCATCGGCCGGGGCCTGTTCGACCTGCTGCGCGACGGCTACGGCACCCTGGTCTTCCTGGGCCATCTGCTCACCGCCCTGGCCCGCTGCGCCGTCAATCCGCGCAAGATCCGCTGGGCGCCGATCGTGGCCCTGTCCGAGCGCGCGGGCCTGGACGCCATGCCGATCGTGGCCACCACCACCTTCTTCATCGGCGCGGTCGTGGCCCTGCTGGGCGCCAACCTTCTGACCGACTTCGGCGCCCAGGTGTTCAGCGTCGAGCTGATCGGCGTGTCGGTGCTGCGCGAGTTCAACATCCTGATCACCGCCATCCTGCTGGCCGGCCGCTCGGCCTCCAGTTTCGCGGCCGAGATCGGCTCGATGAAGATGAACCAGGAAATCGACGCCATGCAGGTCATCGGTGTCGACCCCTACGAGGCGCTGGTGCTTCCGCGCTTCGCGGCCCTCTTGATCACCATCCCGCTGCTGACCTTCGTGGCCACGCTCGCCGGTCTCGCCGGCGGCATCGTCGTGGTCTGGGTGGTGCTGGACCTGTCGCCCAGCTTCTTCCTGCAGCGGATGACCGACTATGTGGGCGCCACCCACTTCTGGATCGGCATGTCCAAGGCCCCGGTGATGGCCATGGTCATCGCCGCCATCGGCTGCCGCCAGGGCATGGAGGTCGGCAACGACGTCGAGTCGCTGGGCCGCCGCGTCACCGCCGCCGTCGTCCACGCCATCTTCGCCATCATCCTGATCGATGCCGTCTTCGCCCTGCTCTACATGGAGCTGAACGTATGAAGGCGGCCGCCGCCCCCGCCCCGGCCGAGAACGCCCCGCCGATCCAGGTCGAGGGCCTGGTTTCGCGCTTCGGCGACAACGTCGTGCACGACGACCTCGACCTCACCGTCGAGCGCGGCGAGGTGCTGGGCGTGGTCGGCGGATCGGGCACCGGCAAGTCGGTGCTGCTCAACAGCATCATCGGCCTGAAGGTCCCCGACGGCGGCGTCATCCGCCTGTTCGGCGAGGACATGCAGGAGGCCTCGCGCCGCAAGTGGACGGCGCTGGAGCGTCGCTGGGGCGTGCTGTTCCAGCAGGGCGCGCTGTTTTCGAACCTGACCGTGCGCGAGAACGTCGCCGCCCCGCTGTTCGAGCACACCCGCCTGCCCAAGAGCGAAATCCTGGAACTGGCCGATCTGAAGATCGCGCTTACCGGCCTGCCGCCCCGCGCGGGGGCTCTCAAGCCCGCCGAGCTGTCGGGCGGCATGCGCAAGCGGGCGGGCCTGGCCCGCGCCCTGGCGCTGGACCCCGAACTACTGTTTCTCGACGAACCGACCGCCGGCCTCGATCCGATCGGCGCCGCGGCCTTCGACGAGCTGATCAAGGACCTGTCCGACAGCCTCGATCTGACGGTGTTCATGATTACCCACGACCTGGACAGCCTCTACACCATCACCGATCGCGTCGCCGTGCTGGCCGACAAGAAGGTGATCGCCAAGGCTCCGGTCGAGGAGCTCGAACACTCCGACCATCCCTGGATCAAGGAATACTTCCTGGGCCCGCGCGGACGCGCGGCCGGGAAAGCCGCTACGGCGAGGAGCCGCTGATGGAAAGAAACGCCAACTACGCCCTCGTCGGGGCGGCCTGCCTGATCCTGTTCATGGGTCTGGTGGTGTTCGTCGTCTGGCTGGCCAAGCTGCAGTTCAACAAGGACTACGACCTCTACGACGTGCTGTTCGTCGGGGCGGTGCGCGGCCTGTCGGAAGGCGGCGAAGTGCACTTCAACGGCATCAAGGTCGGCGAGGTCACCAAGATCGAGCTCGACAAGAGCGATCCCAACCGCGTCATCGCCCGCACCCGCCTGACCTCGGACGTGCCGATCCGCGTCGACAGCTACGCCACGCTGGAGCCGCAGGGCATCACCGGCGTCAACTACATCCAGCTGACGGCCGGCACCTCGACCAAGCCGCTGCTGAAGGACACCGTCAAGAACGGCGAGGTGCCGATCATCCGCAGCCAGCGCAGCGCCCTGTCCGACCTGCTGGAAGGCGGCGGCACTGTGCTGAGCCGCACCATCGAGGCGCTCGACCGCGTCAACCGCGTGCTGTCGGACCGCAACATCAAGACCTTCAGCGCCAGCCTGTCGGACGTCCAGTCGGTCACCGCCGAACTGCGCGAGCGCAAGGAAATCATCGCCGACGCCCAGAAGGCGCTGCAGAGCATCGACGCCACCGCCCAGGAGATCGCCAACCTGTCGCGCTCCACCCAAGGGGTGGTCGACGGCGACGGCCGCAAGGCGATCAAGGACCTCGGCGCGGCCGCCGACGAGATCAAGCTGGCCGCCAAGGACGTGCGCACCATGGTCGGCCGCCTGGAAGGCCCGACCAGCGACTTCGCCTCCACGGGCCTGCCGCAGCTGTCCTCGGCCATCGTCACCCTGCAGTCGGCCGCCGAGTCGCTCGACCGCCTGGTCGGCGAGGTGGAGCAGAACCCGCGCGGCCTGGTGGGCAAGGCCCCGGCCAAGGAAGTGGAGATCAAGCCGTGAGCACTTCCGTGAAGAAGATCACCTCGGGCCTGGCCATGGCCGGCCTCGCGCTCGCCCTGTCGGGCTGCATCAGCGTGTTCCCCAAGACCGAGCCCTCGGGCATGTACCGCTTCGGAACCACCGCGCCCGCCGCCACCAAGGGTCCGCCCGGGGCGATGTTCGGGGTGCTGAAAGCCCCGACGGTCTTCACCCGCCCCTCGGCCGGCGACCGCATCCTGACCACCAGCCCCGGCGGCGAAGCGGCCTATGTGGCCGGCGCCCGCTGGATCGCCCCGGCCAGCGTGCAGTTCGACGAGGCCCTGTCGCGCGCCTTCGACGCCGATCCCGGCCGCGCTCGCCTGATCGGCCGCGGCGAGGTGGCCAAGGCCCAGATGGTCCTGCGGCTCGAGGTCCGCACCTTCGAGGCCGCCTATGTCGACGGCCCCAAGGCCCCGCCCGAGATCATCGTCCAGGTGCGCGGCGTCATCAGCCGCACCGGCGACCGCGCCCTGGTCGGCGACCAGGTGTTCGAAGCCAAGGTGAAAGCCGCCGACAACCGCGTCGGCCCCATCGTCGCCGCCTTCGACCAGGCCAACGCCAAGGTCATCGGCGACCTGGTGGGCTGGATCAACGCGGCGGGCGCGGGCCTGCCGACGGAATAAGGCGCGGCGTCAGAAATCCTCTCCCTGAAGGGGAAGGTGGCCCGAAGGGCCGGTGGGGGAAGTGTCTGAAGAGGTCAGCGCCTCCCCAACACCAGAAATCCCTTCCCCCTCAGTCGGCTTCGCCGACAGCTCCCCCTTCAGGGGGAGCATCCTGATCCCCTACCCAGCCGCGCGGGCCTTGAAGCCGGCCAGGCGGTCCAGCTTGTCGAGCAGGTAGTCGCTCTCTTCGCGCGACACCGCCTGGGAGGAGGTCAGGAAGCGCTGCAGCATGTGTTCCTGGAACCGTTCGCGCTCGCCGGGGCGGCCGTCGAACTCCATGCCGTGGTAGGCGTCGACACCCGCGCGGAAGGCCGGATAGAGGCGCGACGGCAGGCCGGCCCGCTCGTAGACGGCCTTGAGGCCCAGCGCGCCGGCGTCGTGCACCATCAGCCAGGTGCGGTGATGCGGCACGCCGGCCAGTTCGGCCAGGCCCCACTCGACGAAGGTCATGTGGCCGTGGGCCAGGGCCCGCAGCAGCAGCGACGGCGTCAGGCGGCCGGCGCGATTCAGGTGGGCGACGAAGGCCTTGGGATCGGCGGTGCGGCCGGCCTGGTCCACCAGGTCGATGGTCGCCCGTTCCTTGGCCCCGACGATGATCTCCAGCGCCCGCTCGGCCGACAGGGCGTGATTGTCGAGGATGTGTTCGCGCAGCTGGTCGCCGACCATGTCGATCAGGCGCTCGGTCACCGACAGCGGCAGCACCGCGCGGTACGCGACCGCCTGCAGCACGCTCTCGGACTTGGCGAAGCGGTCCAGCGCCTTCTGCAGTGCCAGATCGGAGAAGCGGGCGTTGTCGTTGGCGCAGACGGCGGCCACGACGTCTTCCGGGGCCTGCTCGACCAGCAGGCCGGTGACCTTGCTCGACAGCTTGGGCCGGCGGGCGACGGCCATCTGGCGGACCGGGCCGCCCAGACGGATGATCTCGGCCAGGTCGTGATCAGTGAACACCGGCGAGAAGCTGATCACCGGCAGCGACACGCTCTCGACGTCGCGCGCCAAGCGGTTGGCCACGTCCGGCGGCAGCAGAGGCGAGGTCTTCAGCGTCACGGCCAGGGCCCGGCGCACCAGTTCGGCGGCGTCGGCGGCCATGACCCGCAGGATTTCCTGGGCCTGAAGGCGCTCTTCCTCGCTCAGCTCGGAGCGGTCGATCTTGCGGCACAGCCGATGGGCGGCAAGGGCGCGCTCGTCGGGCGTCGCGCCCTTCACGAGCATGCGGATGTCGTCGTTGGTCAGCGCGGCGCGGGTCGTGGCCATGGGCCTGGCCTTCTGCGAATGGACGGTCGAATCAAAGGATGGGCGGTTAGGCTTAACGATTGTTTGCCCGCAAAGCCCTGTGCATTAACGATACCGCGTAACCCCGCGCAAACCGTGCTCGCCTAGCGTCCTCGCCTGAACGCCCGAGGATCCGATTCTTGTTCGCTGAGCGCCGAACCCATGACTTGAAAAGGCCCGGGGCCGACACCGCGCTCGCCCTCGGCGTGCAGGTGGCGCTGCTGCCCTACGCCCTGGCCATCTTCGCCGTAAGCCTGCCCTTCTTCGTCTGGGCGGGCTCGTTCGCGCGCAACGCGGTGTGGATGTCGCTGAGCTTCGCGATCTTCGCCATCAACTGGGGCGTGTTCTACGGCGTCACCAACTGGCTGAAGACGCCGCAGGCCGAGGACCTGGCCAAGCGCATGCGGCTTCAGGTCGCGGGCGGCCTGCTCTGGGCGCTGGGCGTGATCCAGATGTCGGCCTTCGCCGACGGCGCCGGCCCGGTGCGCGAGACCCTGCTGCTGCTGGCCGCCGCCGCCGGCATGGTCTGCATCTTCTTCGCCTCGCCAGTGCTGCAGAGCCTGATCGTGGTCGCCCCGGTGGCGGCGATCGGTCCGCTGTGGGCCCTGTTCAGCCGCGCCGAGAGCCGCCAGACCGGCCTGATGGCCGCCGGCGGCCTGGCCCTGGCCCTGGCCATGGCCATGATCTTCAACCGCATGCTGCGCCGCCAGCACGCCCTGGCCGTGGCTCACGAGGCCCTGGTCGAGGAGCGCATGCGCGTGCTGGAGAGCGCCGAGCGCACCGCCCGCTCCAAGTCCGACATCGTCGCCACCCTCAGCCACGAGATCCGCAACGGCCTGACCGGCGTCACCCACGTGCTGGCCGCCGCCGCCGGCAAGGGCGGCCGCGCGGCGCCCTCGCGCGAACAGCTAAACGCCGCCCTCGACGCGGCCCAGGACCTGATCGCGGTGCTCAACGCCACGCTCGACGCCGAAACCGCCGAGTCCGGCCGCCTGGCGGTCGAGACCCAGGCCTTCGAGCCGGTGCGCCTGGTCCGCGACCTCGCCCTGCTGGAACGCCCCCACGCCCTGGCCAAGGGCCTGGAACTGGCCGTCCACGTCGACGCCTCGCTCGAGAACCGGGTGCTGGGCGCGGCCATGGCCGACCCGATGCGTACCCGCCAGATCATCGCCAACCTCGTGGGCAACGCGGTGAAGTACACCGTCCGCGGCCGGGTCGAGGTGCGGATCGAGCCACGCGGCGACGACCGTATCGCCATCGAGGTCGCCGACACCGGTCCTGGCCTGTCGGCCGAGGAACTGGAGCAGGCCTTCGAGCCCTTCCGCCGCGTGGAGCGCACCGGCGCGGGCGTCAACGGCGCGGGCCTTGGCCTGTCGCTGTCGCGCCAGCTGGCCCGGCTGATGGGCGGCGCGCTGGAGACCAGCAGCGCGCTGGGCGTCGGCAGCTGCTTCACCGTGCTGCTGCCCTACGACGCCGCCTGCCCCCGCCCGCAGGAGCCGGTCGAGGAGACCCTGGCCGCCGCCGATCCCGCCCCCGACGTCCAGCGCAGCCTGCGCGTGCTGATCGCCGAGGACGACGCCCTGAACGCGGCCATGCTGCGCGCCATCCTCGAGCAGCTCGGCCACCAGGTGGTCCACGCCCAGAACGGCCGCCGCGCCGTCGACCTGGCCAAGGTCTGCGAGTTCGACCTCGTCATGCTCGACGGCCGCATGCCGGTTCTGGACGGTCCGCAGACCGCCGCCGAGCTGCGCGCCCTGCCCGGCGCCAACGGCCAGCTGCCGATCATCGCCGTCATCGGCGGCGACGCCGACGAGGCCCGCGAGTGCACCGAGGCCGGCGCCGACACCGTGCTGCGCAAGCCCGTCAGCGTGGCGGGCGTCGCCCGCGCCGTGGCCGACGCCGCCGCCCTTACCCGCCAGCCGCGCGCGGAGGCCTCGCGCGGCGTGGCCTGACAAGGCTTCCCAACGCTCGTTTGACCGCTAATCTCGTCGCCAAGGACAAGATAAGCGGAGGAAGCGGATGCTGCGGGACCTCAAGGTCGTCGAACTGGCCACCTATATCGCCGCCCCGGGCGCGGCCGGCATCCTGGCCGACTGGGGCGCCGACGTGGTCAAGGTCGAGTCGCCCGAGGGCGATCCGATGCGCCGCTTCTTCGAAACCATCGGCTCGGACCACGCCGCCAATCCGATTTTCGAGCTCGACAACCGGGGCAAGCGCGGGGTCGTCCTCGACATCCGCACCCCGGCCGGCGCGCAGGCCCTCAAGCGCCTCGTCGCCACCGCCGACATCTTCCTGACCAACGTCCGCCCCGCCGCCCTGCGCCGCGCCGGCCTCGACCACGAGACCCTGCGCACGGCCTTCCCTCGGCTGATCTATTGCAGCCTCACGGGCTACGGCCTCACCGGTCCGGACGCCGACAAGCCAGGCATGGACGTCGCCGCCTTCTGGTCGCGCGCCGGGGTTGGCGCCCTGACCGCGCCCAAGGGGGCCGAGCCCTTCCCGATCCGCACCGGCATGGGCGACCACGTCACCTCGCTGGCCACGGTCTCGGCGATCCTGGCGGCCGTCCACGAGCGCCATCGGACGGGCGTCGGGCGGCTGGTCGAGACCTCGCTGCTGCGCACCGGCGCCTATGCGATCGGCTCGGACCTCGCCATCCAGCTGCACTTCGGCAAGCTGGCCTCGACCCGTCCTCGCCGCGAGGCCGTGCAGCCGCTGGCCAACTTCTTCCAGACGAAGGACGGCCGCTGGATCTGCCTGCTGGCCCGCCAGGGCGCGACCGACTGGCCGCGCATCGCCGCCGCCGTCGGCCGTCCCGAACTGGTCGACGACCCGCGCTTCTCCGGCGCCCGGGCCCGGCGCGAGAACACCGCCGCCCTGGTCGACATCCTCGACGAAGCCTTCGGCGCGATGGACTACGACACCGCCGCCGCCGCCCTCGACGCGGGCGACATCACCTGGGCGCCCTGGCAGACGCCGCGCGACATGGTCGAGGACCCGCAGGCGCAGGCGGCAGGCTGCTTCATCGAAACCACGGACGGCCGCCGCTCGCCGGCCGCGCCGGCCCGTTTCTCCGACATCGAGGAGCGGCCGCGCACGCCCGCGCCGGCGCTGGGCGCGCACACGGCCGCCGTACTGGCCGAGCTCGGCTATTCGCAGGAAGAGATCGAGGCCCTGACGGCCTAGCGGGCCTTGCCGCCGGCCGAACCGGCGTTGGCGTCCGACAGCATGCGCAACATCTCGGCCGAGAACAGGCTGTTGGCCACGCGGCTGACGCCGCCGCCGTCATCCGACCGCGTACCGCTGAAGGCGCCGCCATAGCCTTGCGAACCGCGCAGAACGAGGTCGACGACGGCCTTCTGCTGGTCGATGCGGTCCAGGCGCCGGCCCGAAGCGTACTGCAGGAAGCCCTCGTCCGACTGCGGCTCGCGCTCGCGGACGGTGGGAACGCCGCCATTGCCGCCGGCGCCCTTGGTCAGGTTGGCATAGACCTCGCCCACGGTGGCGGCGCGCCCCTCGCGATAGAAGATCGAGCGGTTGGCGGCCGCGGCTTCCGGGAACATCGACGCCGCGCTGGCGCCGGGATTGCGATTGGCCGCCTCGATCAGGCGAGCCGAGCCCTGCGGCCCCAGGAAGTGGGCGGCATAGAGCTCGCCCGAGGTCGGGCTGCGCCCCACCCGGCCGCGCAGATAGGAGGCATGGTCCGACGCCAGCTCGCCCGCCATCAGCGAGGCGGCGTGCGGGTCGAGCTTGAGGCCCAGCACGGCCTTGCGGGCCTCGTCGCCGGCGACGCGGTACTTGCCGTCGGAGCCCTGCTGGATCAGGTCGGCGTAGCGGGCGTAGCCGTACTTGGCGCCGTGCTTCTTCAGCGTGGCCAGCCAGGTCTGGTCGACGAACTGGAACAGGCCCGAGGCCGAGGAGGTGCGCGCCTTGGCGGCCGGGTTGTAGCCGCTCTCGCGCTTTGCGGTCCCCATCAGGAACGTGAAGTCGACACCAGTCGCGTTCGACGCGCGCTGGATCGCCGACTCGACGACGTTGCGGATGGATTGGACGGCCATGGTCTTAATGTCTGAACGAGCGTGGTTAATGCCGCCTTAACCACGTTCCCATGTTCGCCGGACTGGACCGCGACATCTCGCCCCGGCCCTCTTCGGCCTTCCGCGACAAACTGCCACGCTGAAGCTTTCCCCTTTTATGCGAGAAACATTGTTTCGATAACGCAACAATGTTACCGCGCGCCAACTTTCGGGGGAAACGATGGCCAGACTCTCGGCCTTGATCTGCGTACACAACGAGGAAGCCCGCCTGGCCGAGTGCCTGGCTCGCCTGGCCTTCGTCGACGAACTGGTGGTCGTGCTCGACCGCTGCACCGACGGCTCGGCGGCCATCGCCAAGCAGTACGGCGCGGTGCTGGTCGAAGGCGCGTTCCCGCTGGAAGGCCCGCGTCGCGCGGCGGGCGCGGCCGCCGCCACCGGCGACTGGATCCTCGAGATCGACGCCGACGAATATGTCAGCCCCGAGCTCGCCGCCGAGGTGCGCGCCGCCGTGGCGTCGGGCCAGGGCGACTGGCGGCAGATCCCCGTCGACAACTATATCGGCGCGCGCCTCGTGAAGTACGGCTGGGGCGGTTCGTTCGGCACCACCTCGGTGGCCCGCCTGTTCCGTCGCGGCGTCAAGAGCTGGGGGACCCAGCGCGTCCATCCGTCGGTGAAGTTCGTCGGCGAGGCCGGCCCGTCGCTGCGCACGCCGATCCGCCACGAGGTCGACGACAACATCTCCGACATGCTGCGCCGCCTCGACCGCTACACCGAGCTGCGCGCCAGGGATCTGGCCGAGACCGGCGAATGGCCGGGCCTGGGCCGCAACGCCTTCCGCGGCGTGCGGCGGTTCTACAAGTGCTACGTCTCCCGCCAGGGCTGGCGCGAGGGCGGCTGGGGCTTCCTGATCGCGCTGATGGCGGCGATCTATCCGCTGCTGTCGGCGCTGCGCATGCAGCTCGAGGTGCGCGGCACGGCCTCCATGGTCCAGGACCCGACGGCGGTCTGCGCCGAGGCCGTGGCCTCGACCTCGCCGCTGGCCTGATGATCCAGGCGCTTCTGTTGTCCCGGGAGCTGGCGCGCTGGCGCGCCGCCGGCCGTCGCGCCCGCCTGTGGTGGCGCGACGACGACGCCCGCGCGCCCGGCCCGGCGCTGGAGCGGCTGCTGGCCCACGCCCTGGCCTTCGACGCCCCCCTGACCCTTGCGGTCATTCCCGACGGCGACCGCGCCGAGCTCGCCCAGCGCCTCGCCACCGTGCGCGGCGTGCGGGTGGTGCAGCACGGCGCCGACCACGTGGACCGCAGCAGCGGCGGCGGCGCCTTCGAGTTTCCGCCCGAACGCACCGCCGACGAGATCGCCGCCGCCCTGCGCGACGGCTGGACCAGGCTCGCCCCCCTGCCCGGCGCCCTGAAGCTGTTCACCCCGCCCTGGAACGCGATCCATCCTCGCCTGACCGACGCCCTGGCCAGCGAGCGCTACATCGGCTGGAGCGCCTGGTCTGAATTGGCGCCCGACGCCACGCCGCCACGTGTCGACACCCACCTCGACCTGCTGCGCTGGAACCCGGCTCCGCGCTTCCGGGGCGCGGGGCGCCTCGCTTCGCAATTGCGTCGCCAGCTGGCGCGCCGTCGCAAGGCCGGCGCCTGGGATGCGCCGATCGGCCTTTTGACCCACCACCTCGACCACGACGAGGCGGCCTGGAAATGGCTCGCCGGACTGATGCGCATGGTCCGCCGCCATCCCGTCCTGACCTGGAGCGACCTGGGCGACCTGCTGCCGGAGGCGGGCCGAGCCCAATAGATTTTACGGGCGTCATTTTATTTGTTTACGCGCGTCATTTTCCGTGACAGCGTGAAGACGTCGACACCGATCGACGCCGCTTCACGGAGGTCGCCATGATCGCCCACCCCGCCGACTTCAACCCTCGCATCGCCGGCCTGGACCGCGACGAAAAGCGCAAGCTTTCAAAGGCCCTGGTCTTTGCCCTGGCGTTGTCGGGCGCGGCCCACGTGGCGGTCCTGGCCTATGTCGCGGTGCAGAAGTACGGCGGCCTGTCCGAGCGGGTCGAGCCGGACAACATCATCATCAGCCCGCCCTATACGCCGCCCAAGCCCCCGCCGCCTCCGTTGCCTGAAAAGGTCGAGCGGGTCCCGCCCAAGGCCAGCAACCCGCTGCCGGTCCGCCAGCCGGTCCCCACGGTCCAGACGCAGACCGAGCCGCTGGTGACGCCGGTCCCCAAGGATCCGGGCCCGTTCAAGCCGAGCGAGCCGGTGACGCTGGACGAGGGCCCGCCGGCCCCGCCCGCGCCGCCGACGGTCGCGCCCCGGGTCATCACCCGGGCGACCTGGCTGCGGATGCCCAGCGCCGACGACATGTCGCGCTACTACCCCGAAAGCGCCCAGCGGCGCGGGGTCTCGGGCGGAGCCACGCTGAACTGCGCGGTCACCGCCAAGGGCACGGTGGAGAACTGCATGGTGGTGGCCGAAAGCCCGGTCAGCGAAGGCTTCGGCAATGCGGCTCTGAAATTGTCGCGGTTCTTCAAGATGAAGCCGCAACTCGAGAACGGCCAGGCAGTCGACGGCGCGCAGGTGAGGATCCCCATCCGCTTCAACGCCGCTGACTGAGGGGGCGTCGGACGGACGACCGCGTATCTGGTCGTCCGTCCGGGTTTCTTCAGTAGCTCTTGGGCAGGCCCAGCACGCGCTCGGCGATGAAGTTGAGGATCATCTCGCGGCTGACCGGCGCGATGCGGGCGATCATCGCCTCGCGGAAGTAGCGCTCGACGTCGTACTCCTTGGCGTAGCCCATGCCGCCGTGGGCCAGCACCGAAGCCTCGCAGGCGGTAAAGCCGGCCTCCGCGCCCAGGTACTTGGCCGCATTGGCCTCGGCCCCGCAGTCCTTGCCGGCGTCGTAGAGGGCCGCAGCCTTGAAGGCCATCAGGTTGGCCGCCTCCAGTTCCGCCCACGACTTGGCGAGCGGATGGGCCACGCCCTGGTTCTGGCCGATCGGACGGCCGAAGACCACGCGCTCCTTGGCGTAGGTCGCCGCCTTGGCCAGCGCCGCGCGGCCCAGGCCGATGGCCTCGACGGCGAACAGCACCCGCTCGGGGTTCAGCCCGTGCAGCAGGTACTGGAAGCCCTTGCCCTCCTCGCCCACCAGGTCCTCCTGGGGCACGAACAGGTCCTCGATGAAGAGCATGTTACACTCGACGGCCTTGCGCCCCATCTTCGGGATCGGCTTGGCCTCGATCTGCTCGCGGTCGGTGTAGAACAGGCTAAGGCCCCCGGTGGGCTTGGCGCACTGGTCCCTGGGCGTGGTGCGGGCGATGATCAGGATCTTGTTGGCGCGCTGCGCGCCGGTCGTCCAGATCTTGCGGCCGTTCAGGCGATAGCCGCCGTCGACCTTCTCGGCCTTGGTCTCCAGGCTCGAGGTGTCGAGGCCCGAATTGGGCTCGGTGACGGCGAAGCACATCTTGTCCTCGCCCGAGATGATCCGCGGCAGCAGGCGTTCGCGCTGCTCGTCGGTCCCGAACTTCACCAGCGGCATCGGGCCGAAGATGTTGAGGTGAATGGCGCTGGCGCCGGAGAAGCCCGCGCCCGACTGGGCCACGGTCTGCATCATCACGGCCGCCTCGGTGAGACCCAGACCCGCCCCGCCGACGCTTTCGGGCATGGCCACGCCCAGCCAGCCGCCTTCGGCTATGGCGGCGACGAATTCCTCGGGGAAGTTTCCGGTCTCGTCGGTCCGTCGCCAGTATTCGTCGTCGAAGGCGGCGCACACCTTGGCCACGCCTTCGCGGATCGCTTCCTGCTCGTCGGTCAGCCAGAAACCGGCCATGTCGTCCCTTCCCTGCGCTTGGTCGTTCTTTATCTAGCCCTCGAAACGCTGCGGATCGAAGGCGGCCGCGTCCTCTCCGGGATCGGCGTCCGTCAGATACGCCGCGACCATGTCGGCCACAAGCGGAGCGAGCAGCCAGCCGTTGCGACGGGCGCCGGCCGCCAGGATCACGCCGGGAACCCGGCTCTTGCCCACCAGCGGCAGTCCATCGGACGTGGAGGCGCGCACGCCGACCTCGATCACCGCCCGCGCGCCCGCCAGTTCCGGCCGAAGCGCCTCGGCGGCGATCCGCAGCGGCTCGACCACGGCCGGATCAGGCTGGCGATCGTCGCGCCCGGCCTCCATCGTCGCCCCCACCGCGGGCCTTGGGCCCGGCGCGATGTAGACGCCCTTGCCGCGCAGCACCGGGCCGCCGGCCATGGGCCTTTCCAGGCGCAGGATCTGGCCCTTGATCGGCGTCAGCGCCGCAAGCTCCGGCGCCAGCCCCTGACCGCCGCCGCCCGTGGCGACCACTAAAGCTTCAAAGGCCAGACCCTCGCCGTCGTCGAGGCTCGCCCGCCCCTCGGCAAAGCCAACCACGCCACGGCCGTCGAACGTCGCACCGGCCGCCATCGCGGCCTCGCGCAGGGCCGCCAGCGCCTGGCGAGCATCGAGCCGCCAGTCCTCGTCGCTGAACAGGCCCATCGGGGTGCGTTCGAACCGGGCGCCGGCCTCGACCAGCGCCGCCTCGACCTGCGCCAGGAACTCCTCGTCGCCCTCGATGGCCAGGCCCTCGCGATCAAGCGCGATCCCCAGGTCCCGCGCGAACGCCGTCCAGCGCTCGCGCGCCCGGCGCAACACCGGCAGGTGATCACGCGAGATCTTGTCGAACACCGCCTCGGCGACCGGCGCCAGCATGCCGGCGGCCACGCCCGAGGCGTTTTCACCGGGCGGCGCGGGGTCGAACACCGTCACCGCGAACCCGAGTCGCGAGAGAATCAGCGCCGTCGCCGAGCCGAAAGCGCCGGCTCCGGCGATCGCGACGCGCGCGCCTGACTGCAAAATCATGGGCGGCAGACACCGCCCGGCGGCCGAAAGGTCAAGTCCGAATGCCTTTCTGTCGGCGGACCGACGCAAGGGTGCGGCATTTGTGTCGTGTTAGCGACATGCGACGTCGAGGCAAGGTGACGGAATACGATCAGCGGTCTATTCTCGACCATAAACAACCGCGCCACGTGCACCGCTACGGTCCGACCGGAGCCGAGGACGAGATCATCATGACCCAGAAGCCCACTGCCGAAGTCGCTCACCCCGTCGACATCTATGTCGGCGCCCGCATGCGGATTCGGCGCAAGGTCCTCGGCTTGAGCCAGACGCAGCTCGCCGACGCCCTGGGCATCACCTTCCAGCAGATCCAGAAGTACGAGCGCGGCGCCAACCGCATCAGCGCCAGCAAGCTGTACGACGCCGCCCGCCTGCTGCAGTCGCCGGTGTCCTACTTCTTCGACGGCCTGGAAGAGACCGACAACGGCGAGGACGACGGCGTCGCCCAACGCATGACCCAGTTCGTGGCCACGCCCGAGGGCCTGGAACTGGCCGACCTGTTCCCCCGCCTCAACGACCGTCGCCTGCGCCGCCGCGTGGTCGACCTGGTCAAGGCGATGGTCGACGACGAGCCGGCCTGAGGCCTTCTCCTCCCTCTTTCGATCCTCCGATCGCGCGCCTCATCCACCGTGGAGAGGCGCGTTTTCGTTTGTGCACGAGGCTTCTGCTTCAATAGGCCGCAGCGCGCGGATACCGGCGTTCAGTAGATGTGAAGGCGTATCGGGTCACGTTATCGACCTGAGATAGCGGCGTCCCGAACATGCTCGAAACCGATCGCCTGGCGGCCCTGGCCTCCTACCGCATCCTCGACACGGCTCCCGAGCCGGCCTTCGACCGGTTGACCGGCTTCGCCGCCGAGCTGTTCGACGCGCCCATCGCCCTGATCTCGCTGGTCGACGAGCACCGCCAGTGGTTCAAGTCGCGCTACGGCCTGGACGCGGAGTCCACGCCGCGCGAAATGGCCTTCTGCGCCCACGCCCTGCGCCAGGAGCCGCATTCGGTGATGGTGGTCGAGGACGCCACCGCCGACCCGCGTTTCGCCGCCAACCCGCTGGTCACCGGCGCGCCGGACATCCGCTTCTACGCCGGCGCCGTGCTCAGCGACCGCGACGGCCATAACCTGGGCACGCTCTGCGTCATCGACAGCGCGCCCCGCCCCCGTCCTTCCGAGGAAGACCTCGACCGCCTGCGCATGCTGGCCGACGCCGTGGTCGCCCGGATGGAGAAGGGCCGGGCCGAGCGTCACATGGTCGAGCAGCGCCGGATGCTGGCCATGACCGAGGCGATCTCGGGCGTCGGCCACTGGCGCTGCGATCTCGTCAACCAGACCATCACCTGGTCGGACGAGGTCTATCGGATCTACGGCCGCGATCCTGAGACCTTCACGCCGACCTTCGAAAACTGGCTTGAGATGTACCACCCCGATGATCGCGCGGCCGCCGAGGCCCGCGCCCGCCAGGTGGTGGTCGAACGCGCGGTGCTCGAGCACGAACTGCGGCTGCTGCGCGCCGACGGCTCGGTCCGCCAGGGCCATTCGCGCGCCACCTGCGAGCTGGACGAGGACGGGCGAGTGATCGCCGTCTTCGGCGTGCTGCGCGACATCACCGACGAACGCGCCCTGCGCCGCAAGCTGGAGGCCAGCGAGGCCCGCGCCCGGCGGGTGATCGCCGACGCCTACCAGGCCATCGTCACCATGGACCAGGCCGGCGTGGTCACCGACTGGAACCGCTTCGCCGAACGCACCTTCGGCTGGACGGCCGCCGAGGCCGAAGGACAGCGGCTGTCCGACCTGATCATTCCGGCCGGCCTGCGCCAGGCCCACGACGAGGGCCTGACCCAGTTCCTCGCCACCGGACGCGGAACCGTGCTCGACCAGCGCATCGAGATCTCGGCCCAGCGCCGCGACGGCGAAGTCTTCCCCGTCGAACTGGCGATCAGCGCCGCCCGCAGCGCCGACGGCTGGCAGTTCACCGCCCTGATGCACGACATCAGCGCCCGCAAGGCGCAGATGGAAGAGTTCGAGACCGCCTTCCACCACGCCTCGGTGGGCATGGCCCTGGTCACGCTGGACGGGGCCTTCAACAAGATCAACGCCGCCTTCTGCGACATCGTCGGCTACGACGAGGCCGAGATGCTGGCGACCGACTTCCAGACGATCACCTACCCCGCCGACCTCGACAAGGACCTGGCCCTGCTGGGCCAGCTGATGGCCGGCGAAATCCCTAGCTATGGGATGGACAAGCGCTACATCCACAAGGAGGGCCGCATCGTCTGGGTGCACCTGTCGGTGTCGCTGGTCCGCGCGCCGGACGGCACGCCCAAGCACTTCATCGCCCAGGTCCAGGACCAGACGGCCCGCGTCGAAGCCCAGGAAGCCCTGGAGCACCAGACCCTGCAGCTGGCGGCCATGGCCACCCAGCTGGCCTCGGCGCGCGACGCCGCCGAGGAAGCCAACCGCGCCAAGGCCGAGTTCCTGGCCAATATGAGCCACGAGCTGCGCACGCCGCTGAACGGGGTGATCGGCTTCTCGCGCCTGCTGGCCGAAAGCCCGAACCTGGCCGCCGAGGACCGCCGCCGCGCCGAGCGGGTGCGTGGGGCCGGCGAGGCCCTCAACGCCCTGATCAACGACATCCTCGACTTCTCCAAGCTCGAGGCCCGCGCCGTCACCCTGGAAAGCGCCCCCTTCGCCCTGAAGGAGATGCTGGTCGAGACCACGGCCATGGTCGAGCCCCAGGCCGACGAGCACCAGGTCGACCTGCGCATGGTCGGCGACCTGGACGGCTGGTACGTCGGCGACCGCCATCGCCTGCGCCAGATCCTGCTGAACCTGTTGTCCAACGCCGTGAAGTTCACTCGCCACGGCTCGGTGACCACGCAGGTCGAGGTTCTCGGCGAGGCCGACGGCCGCGCGAGCTTGCGGATCAGCGTCGTCGACCAGGGCGTCGGCATCGCGCCCGACAAGCTGGACCGCCTGTTCAAGCGCTTCTCCCAGACCGACAGCTCGATCACCCGCACCTTCGGCGGCACTGGGCTGGGCCTGGCCATCTCGCGCGAACTGGTCGAGCTGATGGAAGGCCGGATCTGGGTGGAGAGCGAGCTGGGCGAAGGCTCGACCTTCGCCTTCGAGATCGAGCTGCCGCTGGCCCACGCCCCGACCGCCGTCGCGCCGGCCGAACCGGCCGGCCGGGTCGCCTTCCCTGGTCGCCGGATCCTGCTGGTCGACGACGTCGAGCTGAACCGCGAACTGTTCAGCGAGCTGCTGGGCCGCCGCGGCTGCGTGGTCGAGACCGCCGACGACGGCGCCCAGGCGGTCAAGGCGCTGGAGCGCGCCGCCTTCGATCTGGTGCTGATGGACGTGCACATGCCGGTGGTCGACGGCCTGACCGCCACCCGCGAGATCCGCCGGCGCGGCCTGACCCCCTCGCCGATCGTGGCCCTGACCGCCAGCGGCGCGCCCCAGCAGATCGCCGCCTGCCTGGAGGCCGGCATGGTCGGCCACCTGCTCAAGCCGCTGAGCGAGCGCGACCTCGACCAGGCCCTGGCCCTGCACCTGGCCAACGCCGCCGCCATGGCCGCCCCGGCGGTCGAGATCGACGACGAAGCCGCCGCCCGCGACGCCCTCGCCGCGGCCATGGGCGCGGCAAGGGTCGCGCGCCTGGCCGACATGCTGCGCCAGCAGCTGCTCGAACGCTTCCAGAACGAGAGCCTCGAAGCCCTGCGCGAGGACGCCCACCGCCTGGCCGGCTCGGCCGGCATCCTCGGCTTCATGCGCCTGTCGCGCGACGCCGCCGAGCTGGAGACCGCCTGCATCGAGGGCCAGCCCCTGGCCGTCCCGCTGGAGCGCCTGCGCGAAGGCGTCCGCCGAGCCGTGGCCGATCTCGACGCCTGGATCGAGGACCTGTCGCGCCAGGCCGCCTGATTTCGCCGCAATCGGCCTACAAACGGAAATACAGCGGAGACCCCATCGCGCTATAGTAGAGGCTGGTCCGATCAGGAGGCCTTCGACATGCACCGTCCCGCTCTTATCGCCTGCGCGCTCGGCCTGGCCGCCGGCCTCGTCGCTCCGGCCCTTGCCGAAACCCCGGCTCCGGCCACGAAGGCCAAGCCCAGCACGGCCGACCGCTGCTTCTTCGCCGACCAGATCCGCGGCTACCAGGTCGTCGACGACCGCACGCTCAATGTCGATCTGGGCCGCAAGGAAGCCTTCCAGCTGACCCTGCTGAACACGCCCTTCGACCTCGACGTCGCCAACCGCATCGGCATCAAGTCGCGCGGCGGTTCGTGGATCTGCTCGCCGCTCGACGCCTCGGTGATCGTGCCCGAGGTCACCGGCTCATCGCGCAGCTACCGCGTTTCGGCGATGCGCAAGCTGACGCCCGAGGAATACGCCGCCGCCTGGCCCAGCGTGAAGTCCAAGAAGCCCAAGTCGTAAGGCCCCTCCGGCCACGCCCGAAAACGCTTGCCCCGCATTGCGAGGCGGCGACATCTAGAGCGTGGCCGCAACGGCGTCGGGATCGGCGACGACGGCCGGGGAGGCCATCGATGATCCCGCAGACGACCCCCGCCGGCGCGCCGCCGCCTCGCCAGGGGCCCTGGTACGCCCACCTCTATGTGCAGGTGCTGGTCGCCATCGTGGCCGGG